>NZ_JBHZAG010000004.1:0-130244 GCF_042754125.1 Amycolatopsis sp. NPDC059235 | reverse complement strand
GCGGTGTCGTGGGTGTTGTGGCTACCTTTTGTCTATCCTTAGTCCCTCAAGGAGCCCTTCACGGACCTCCCGGGGTCACGGGATCGGGACTCGGCAGGCGTCGCCCGAGGTGAAGCCCTGGTCGACGATGCCGAGCGCGCTGTTCATCCGCGCCCGCGAGTTCTCCAGGCCGATCTGATAGGTCAGCTCGACCACGCCCTTCTCGCCGAATTCGGCCACCAGCTCGGCGATCTGCTCGTCGGTGACCGTGACGGCCGGGCCGGACATCGCGTCCGCGAGCGCGAGCGCCAGCCGCTCCTGGCGGGTGAACAGCGGCGACGTCGCGTACTCGTCGATGTGCTTGAGCCGGTCGATGTCGAGGCCGTCGTGCCGCTGCAGCATGGTGCCGAAGTCGACGCACCACGAGCAGCCGATCTGCGTCGCGACGCGGTACACGGCCAGTTCCCGCACATTGGCGGGCAGGTGCTTCGACGCTTTCTCCGCCATCAGTTCGTGCGCGATGCTGGTCCGCAGCAGCCCGCGGTGGTGCGCCACGACGGCCATCGGCTCCGGCACCGCGCCGTATCGCTTCCCGGCGATCCGGTAGAAGAGCTTCAGCACCGGGCCGCTGTCCGTGGCTCGTTTGACCGGGATACGAGGCATGTCGGGTCCTCCTTCTGAGTGGTTCGAGGGAGGAACGGGACAGCCGCGCGAGATGTGACAGCGTCAGCGGTGACCGGTGATCGGGCGCACATCCCAGACCCACACGCCGTCCACGTACTGCCCGGGTTTGCGCAGCAGAAGGTCGACGGTGGCGCGGTAGGCGTCGCTGTGCTCGCGCGGGATCAGCACGAGCACGCTGGCGTTCCAGTAGCGCAGGTCCTCGATCGCCTGGTTCCGGTCGGCGTCGGTGACCTCCTGCGCCTGTTTGGAGTCGCGGACCCGGTCGAACAGCGTCGAGGTCGGCCGCTGGTAGGAGCCGTAGCGGCCGCGTTTGTCGTCCGGGCCCTGCGGACCGACGAAGTAGCCCTCGGGCATCGCGTACTGCAGGCCGGCGTCCATCTGCCAGTGCAGCGGCTCCGACTCACCCGAGCTCGGCAGCGGCACCGGCACGACGGTCCCGCCGGGCGCGACGTACATCTGCCAGGTGCCGTCGGCGAAGAACGCGGGCGTCGGCGGGCGTTTCTGCACGAGCAGCTGGGTCGGCGCGATCGGCAGCAGCACGGCCGCGACCGCGCCGATCCAGATCAGCCGCACCGGCAGCTTCAGCTCGCCCTTTCCGGCCGCGGCGAACACGCGATCAGTCGCGATCGCGAGCAGCGCGCCGATCGCGGGCACGCACGCCATGGCCAGCCGCGATTCCAGCAGCGATTCGAACAACGGCAGGTCCGCCAGCAGCTTCCACGGACCGGGCACGCCGGTGTTCTCGTGCAGCACGGTGATCTCGGAGCCGAGCGAAAGCCAGGCCATCAGGAACATCGAGATCGCCAGCGACCGCGCCACGACCTCGCGCCACAGCCACGCCGTGATCACGACCATCAGCACGATCAGCGGCCAGCCGAAGAACGCGTTCTCCTCAGTGCGGTTCAGCGACACCGCGGCCGCCGCCTCCGGCTGCCCGGACACCGACTGCGTCGCGAACCGGGTCATCGCGGCGGTGTCGTTGCCGACCTGGCCGTGTTCCAGCCCGGTGTAGCTGTCCGGGCCGAAGAACTGCCACCACAACGGGAACGCGACGACCACCAGCGTCAGCACCACCGCGATGCCGCCGCCGAGCAGCACCGGCCGCACCATCGCCTTGATCTCGCGACGCCGCGAAGCGCAGTAGGAGACCGCGAAGATCAGGAAGCCGAGCGCGAAGATCAACAGCGGCTCTTCGCCGAGGAAAATCTGGTACGCGGTGAGCACACCGAGCCAGATCCCGTTGCGCACCGGGCGGTTGCCCTGCGCCAGCTGGATCACCTTGAGCGCGATGAACGGCAGCAGGAACCACGCGACGAAGTTCGGATGCGCGTTGGCGTGCGAGATCATCGGCGGCGCGAATCCGGCGAACGCGCCGCCGATCGCCGCGGACACCCGGTGCCGCACGAGATGCCGCGAGAACACCCAGTACCAGGCCGCCGCGCTGCCGGCGAGGCTGCCGGTGAGCGCGATCGCCCAGGTGGCCGTCGGGCCGAACACGAGCGTGATCGGGGTGAGCGGGATGCCCAGGCCCAGCATGGCCGTGTTGGCCATCATGTTCACGCCGAGCGGGTAGTTCTGCAGTCCGCTGGTGAGCGGGTTTTCCAGGTGCTGCACCGATTTCGCGGTGACCGCGAAGAACCATTCCCACAGGTTCTGGTCCGACGCGCTGTTCCACAGGTAGCCCTGGCCGAGGTCGGCCCACAGGCCGCCGAACAGCAGCACCGAGAACGCCAGGTACGCGCCGATGATCCCGGCGTCGGCCCAGGACCGGCGCATCTGCGGTTCGGCGGCGGTGACCGCGGTGGCGCCGGGTTCGCGAGGCGGTGCTTCGGGTTTCGCTTCGGGGTTTGCTTCGGGCCGGAACACGCTCACGCGGGGCGCACCACCCGGGCCAAGAAGTACACCGCGCCGGTTTCGGCGTGGCGCACCAGCAGCAGGAACGGCCGGTCGACCCGGACTTCGAGCGGGTCGCCGGAGATGAGCGACAGAGTGCGCATCTGGATCGCGGTGGCGGCGGCGCCTTCGAGGCCTTGTTCGTCCAGGCGCAGCACGGCCTGGTGCAGGATGCTGTCCACCCACAGCGGACGGTCCGGCGTGAGGCCGGTGAGGTCCGCGTCGTCGGTGAACAGCTCGCGGACGCCGAGGCCCTGCAACGCCCGTTCGAGGTCCGCGCGCGCGTCGAGGGAGATCTTGGGCAGTGAGAGCTGGATCTTCTGCTGCTTCGGGCTTTCCAGCAGCCCGCGCAACGCTTGCGTGTCTAGCTCTGCTTCGGCGCTGTCGAGGTCGCCGTCCGGCAGGAGGATCACCGTCTCGACGCCGCCCTCGGCCGTCAGCCGGACGACCTGCCAGCCGTTTTCGTGCGCGTAGCCGACGGATTCGTCCAAGTGCATCGTCGGCACCTGGCGTACGCCGTCGGGGGTGTGGAAGTCCTTGTCCGCGGTGGCGTGCTCCGGGAAGGGGTGCCGCCAGGCGGTTTTCAGGTAGAGCGCGTTGACCAGGCTGGCACGTGTGTCCGGATGGATCGCGCCTTCGGGCAGCAGCTCCGGGATCAGCCCGTGAGTGGTCTGGTCCACGTCGGCGTTGATCCGCTCGCGCGAGCCCTCGGGGTCGGTCGCGAACGGCGCGGTCTCGGCTTTGCCGCCGGGCCAGCGCACGAGCTCGGCCTGGAAGCTGTCCTCGACCGTGATCAGGTCCGAGGCCCAGAGCGTGTTCGCGACAGCCAGCTGGGCCTTGTCGCCCAGCTCGGCCGCGGCGTGGAGCAGCCCGCTTTGGTCACGGCCGAGCACGGCGGCCAGTTCTTCCGCGGTGCGTCCGCGCGCGGCCTGTTCGGCTAGACCGAGCGCGCTCGCCGCCGAGTAGGGCGAGAGGCACGCGTCGGTTCCCGGGGGCGCGGTCGCACCGTGCAACGCCAGGGTGAAGGTGAGGTGGCTGTCCAGGGCCATGCGGCGACCGTACCGGAACGGGTGGTTCCGCGGCTCACGGTTCGGCAGGCGGCGCCGTTCCGTGCCGTCCGGTGTGCCATCGATGCCATTCGTAGGCCTGCGCGTCGGTGAGCGACGCCACCTGGTCCACCACCACCCGCAACCGGGCCGCGTCGTCCGATGCCGCGTCCCACGCCGGCGCCAGGAGCGGGTCCAACGCCTCGGGCGCGCGCCGGCACAGCGCGGCCACCAGCTCGGTGATCAGCTCGCGCTGCCCGTCCTGCATCGCCAACCTGCGCCGGTCGCTCATCACGTACCGCAGCGCCAGCGCCTTGAGCAGCGCCACCTCCGCCCCGACCTGCTCCGGCACCGCGAGCCGCGCCGCGTACCGGGTGAGCGGGCCCTCGCCGTAGCCGGCCCGGGTGCCGGTGACCGCGGCCGAGGCGAACCGGCCGACGAGTTCGCTGGTGAGCCGTTTGAGCGCGACCTGGGCGCGCAGCGAACCGTCCGGCTCCGCGCGCACCAGCTCGGCGACCACCGGCAGGTCGAGCAGTTCCTTCGCCGCACCCTCCAAAGTGGACACCGACAGCGTGGAGAAATGCCGGGAAGCGGCCTCGGCGACCGCCGCGCGTTCCTCCGGATCGGCCAGCAGCCGCAACCGGATCCGCCCGGCCAGCACCCCGTCCTCGACGTCGTGCACCGAGTAGGCCACGTCGTCCGCCCAGTCCATGATCTGCGCTTCCAGGCACCGGCGAAGGCCCGGCGCGCCCTCGCGGATCCAGCCGAACACCGTCGTGTCGTCCGGGTACACGCCGTATTTCGGCTCTCCGGACCGGCGCGGCCACGGGTATTTCGTGGCGGCGTCGAGACACGCCCGGGTGAGGTTCAGCCCGGCCGTCGCGCCGTCCGGGCCGACCGCCTTGGGCTCCAGCCTCGTGAGGATGCGCAGCGTCTGCGCGTTGCCCTCGAACCCGCCGCACGCCTGCGCCGCCTGGTCGAGCGCGCGTTCGCCGTTGTGGCCGAACGGCGGGTGCCCGATGTCGTGCGCCAGCCCCGCGGTGTCGACCAGATCCGGGTCCGCGCCCAGTTCCTCGGCGATGCCGCGGCCGATCTGCGCGACCTCCAGCGAATGCGTGAGCCGGGTCCGCGGCGCGCCGCTGACCTCCGCGCCCTCGCCAGGGCCGACCACCTGGGTTTTGCCCGCCAGCCTGCGCAGCGCGGCGGAATGCAGCACCCGCGCGCGGTCGCGGGCGAACGCGCTGCGCCCGTCCGGCCGCGCGCCGGACAGCGCCGCGCCCTTGGGTTCCTCGGCCAGCACGCGGGCGCGGTCGTGCTCGCGGTAGCCGTCACTCACCCCGTCAGCTTAGGCGCGGGGACCGACAATTCAGCCCATCGTCGTGCCGAACAGGTCGTCCGCGGGCGACTTGGTCAGCTCGTAGAACAGCAGCGCGCCGGTTTCGCGGAAGATGTAGCGGACCTGCGTCGACCGCTCCTGCACGATCGGCCCGCTGTGCGTCGGCGCGGTCCAGGCCTCCAGGCCGAGGTCCTCGGACATCGTCCGCGACCGGTAGGAATGCCACGGATCGCTGACCAGCACCACCGAACGCCAGCCGTGCGCCTTCACCTGATCGGCTACCGCGCGGAGGCTGCGCAAGGTGTCATTGCCCTCGCCGACCGGCAACGTCGCGGCTTGCGGCACGCCGTGTTTGGTCAGCCACCGCGCACCCGCCGTCGCCTCGGTGAAGTTGTCGCGGGTCTTCTTGCCGCCAGCGGTGATGACTGTCTTCGAGACGCCCTCGGCGTACAGCTGACGCGCCTTCTCCAGCCGTGCGGTGAAGATTTCGGAAGGCTTGCCGTTGTACTGCGCGGCACCCAGCACGACGATCGCGTCCGCCGGCGTCCGGTCGTTCTCGCGCGCGACCTGCCACACGCGGAACGCGGTGCCGCCGACGACCGCGACGAGGGCCAGCACCGCACCGAAAACGATGCGGCGCACCCAGTTTCCCGCGGTGGGACCAGTCCACGCATCCATGGCGGACATCCTCGCAGAACCGCTCCCGGGTGCCGGGAAGGCGCCCCGATGCCACTCTGAGTGGGTCCCGAGACCGCGCGGTTCTGGGTGCATCTCCTACGCCCGTCACGCCTTCGACGCGTTCGCGCGCCAATGCGGCCTTTGGCGTGTCCAACGCACTCGACGCGGCGCTGGGGCGTTCCTGGGGCGTTTACGGCACTCAGCGCGGCTTTCGGCGCGGCCGCACACCCCATGCCGCACCGAGGTTCTCGCCGGGAAACCGCGCGCCCCTAAAGCCAGCCGCGTTCCTCCGACAACCGCACCGCCTCCGCCCGGGTGCGCGCGCCCGTCTTCCCGATCGCCGACGACAGATGGTTGCGCACCGTTCCGTCGGACAGGAAAAGGGACTTCGCGATATCCGCCACCGTACTTCCGTCCTTCGCCGCGCTGAGCACGTCGCGTTCCCGGGCAGTCAGCGGACTCGTCCCGGTGGCGAGCGATTCCGCGGCCAGCGCCGGGTCGACCACTCGCAGTCCACTGTGGACTCGACGCACCGCCTCGACGAGCTGTTCCGGCGGCGCGTCCTTCACCACGAACCCGGCCGCGCCCGCCGCCATCGCCCGGGCCAGGTAGCCGGGGCGGCCGAACGTCGTGCAGATGATCACCCGGCACGCCGGCAGCGCGGTTTTCAGCTCGGCCGCCGCGGTGAGGCCGTCCATGCCGGGCATCTGCACGTCGAGCAGCGCGACGTCCGGCGCCGTTTCCTTCGCCGCGGCCACCACCTCGTCGCCGTTGCCGACCTGGCCCACGACCTCGATGTCGGCTTCCAGGCCGAGCACGGTGGCCAGCGCCCCGCGCACCATCGCCTGGTCGTCGGCCAGCAGCACCCGGATCACGCCAGTCCTCCAGCGGGTTCGGCCCGCACCGCGACGGCGGATCCGTCCGGGCTCGGCTCCGGGACCTCGGCCCGGACGACCCATCCTCCCCCCGGCCGCACCCGCGTCGTCACCGTGCCCCCGATCGCGGCCAGCCGTTCGGACAATCCCCGCAACCCGTTGCCCGGCGTGACCTCCCCCGTGGCGCAGCCGTTGTCCTCGATCTCCATCCAGTCGCTGCCCAGCCGCACCTTCACCGACTTCGCGCCGGAATGCCGCAGCACGTTGGTGATCGCCTCGCGCAGCACGTACCCGAACGTGCTGTGCAACTCCGCGCGCACGTTGTCCACCGCGTGCGGCAGCTCGGCGTCGATCTCCGCCGCGCGCAACGCCGCCCGCGCCCCGGCGATCTCCGCGGCCAGCGACACCTCCCGGTACTCCGTCACCGTCGCGCGCACATCCGACAGCGCCGAACGGCTCAGCCCCTCGACCTCGCGGATCTCCTGCATCGCCCGGCCGATGTCGCCGGAGCTTTCCAATACCCTTCGCGCCAGCCCGGACTTCACCGTGATCGTGGTGAGACTGTGCCCGAGCAGATCGTGCAGATCCCGGGCGACCCGCTCGCGTTCGCTGGCGACCGCGAGCGTCGCGATTTCCTTGTTCGCCAGCTCCAGCCGCCGGATCGCCCGGATCAGGTTGGACATGAAGAACATCGCCGACGTGACCGAGACGACCGTGATCACGTCGGAGACGTGCTCGGACAGATCCCCGCGCAGCCACAGGACCAGCACCAGCAGGCCCATCGCCGTTCCGTTGAAGATCACCGACCACGCGGCCGGGAACAGGAAGGCAAGCGTGGCGGTGGCATAGAGCAGGACGTACGGGTTGGCGTCGGTGGCGAGCGCACACGCCAGGCCCAGCACCAGCATGACCCCGCCGAACCAGAGCTTCACCCGCCGGGACTTGCCGAAGACGGCGGGGAACACCGCGTAGCAGGCACCGTAGGAGTAGACCAGCACGCCGAGCAGGATCCGGACCCACAGCGGCCCGGAGTCCACGACCAGTCCGCGGGTCGCCGGGATCAGGAAGGGCAGCAGGAACGCCGCCGAGAAGATCGCCCAGCCCGGCTTGGTCGGCCCGCGCCGCCCTTCCGGCAGCGGGTCGTCCCACCACGCTGCCTTGTCGTTGAGCGCGTACCGGCGCGGGGCCGGCGCCCCAGTCGCCGCCTCTCGGCCCAGTGGCCACACGTTCCTGTCCC
This sequence comes from Amycolatopsis sp. NPDC059235, assembly GCF_042754125.1. NCBI lineage: Bacteria > Bacillati > Actinomycetota > Actinomycetes > Pseudonocardiales > Pseudonocardiaceae > Amycolatopsis > Amycolatopsis sp. NPDC059235. Next base: position 122,516 of record NZ_JBHZAG010000004.1, on the reverse strand, counting down.
CTCCCCGCCCGGTCAAACCCGAGCGCTGTCCTTACGGTATCGCCTGACCACGACAATCCCGAGCGCCAGCGTCCACGCGCCCAGCACGCCGATCGCCGTCGGCAAGCTCACGAGCAGCTGATTCGTCACTGCGGGCCGGGCCAGTCCGAGGACCCAGTAGGTCGGCATGATCTGCGCGACGTCGTGCATCCAGGACGGCATGCCCTCCAGCGGGATCCAGAGCCCGCCGAGGAAACCCATGCCGAGGGTGACGATCATGCTGATCGGCTGCATCGACTCCGGCGTGCCGAACTGGCCCAGCAGCAGTCCGAGCAGCACCAGCGGGATGGTGCCGAGGAAAACGCCGAGGAAGACGCGCAGCCAGCCCGCCGGGTCGAGGTGCACGCCCTGGGAGAAGGCCGCGATGGCCGGGACCAGGATCAGCGCGGGCAGCCCGGCGAGCATCCCGGAAAGCGCTTTGCCGCCGAGGTAGCCCGCGCCCGACAGCGGGGTCAGCCGCAGCTGCCGCTGCCAGCCGCCCGCCCGCTCGATCGCGAGCCGGGCGCCGTTCGTGGTGGCCGCGGCGAAGGTGCCGAACGTCATCATGTTGACCATGATCACGCCCGCGACCGCGACGTGGTCCGGCGCGGATTTGTCGGTGAACACCGTGGCCTGCAACAGGAACATGATGACCGGGAAGGCCACGACGAAGATCAGGAACCGCGGCGAGCGGAACAGCCTGCGGGTTTCGACGACCAGGTAGGCGGGGTTCATCGGACTGCTTCTTCCGTTTCGTCGGAGGTCAGGGAAAGGAACGCGCCTTCGAGGCCGACCGCGCCGATCTCGATGTCGTGCACGGCCGGGACGGCGGCGAGCAGCGCGCGCAAGGTGGTGTCGGAGTCCGAACTGGACAGTGCGACGCGTTCGCCGCGCAGTTCGAAGGACGTGACCGCGGGCAGCGTCGAAACGAGCTGGTCGCTGACCCCGGCCGGAAGCACCGCGCGAATGGTGCGGCCGCCGGCCAGCGCGCGGACCTCCGCGACAGACCCGTCGGCGACGACCTCCCCGGCCCGCATCAGCACCACCCGGTCGGCGAATTCTTCCGCCTCTTCGAGGTAATGGGTCGCGAAGAGCACGGTGCGGCCGGTATCAGTGAAGGAGTACATCGACTTCCAGAACTCGCGCCTGCTGCCGACGTCCATCGCCGCGGTCGGCTCGTCGAGCACGAGCAGATCGGGATCGGACACCAGCGCGACCGCGAACCGCACGCGCTGCTTCTGCCCGCCGGAAAGCTTGTTGGCCCGCCGGTCGGCGATGTCCTCGACGCCGGCGCTGCGCAGCGCGTCGCGCACCGGCATCGGACGGCGGTGCAGTTTCGCGACGAGACCGACGGTTTCGCGCACGGTCAGGTCGTCCAGCAGCGTGCCGCCCTGCAGCATCGCGCCGATCATCCCGGTGCGCACCGCGTCGGCGGGCGTCTGGCCGAATACCGAAACAGTGCCCTCGTCGGGTTTGGTGAGCCCCAGAATCATGTCGACGGTGGTCGATTTGCCCGCCCCGTTGGGTCCGAGCAGCGCCACCACTTCCCCCGGCGCGATGGTCAGGTCGACGTGCTTGACCGCGCGCACGTCACCGTAGCGCTTCTCGATCCCGCCCAGCCGGATCGCCGCCCCCGCCGCGATTGCCTGTGTGTTGTCCATGGCTTGAAGCGTGCCGCGCCGAGGCGGCTGGTACGCAGGCCGAGCGTCACGACCCGACCGTGACAAGTGTCAGGGGTGGCGGGGGTGAAATGCCGGACGGCCCTCCCCCGTTGTGCGGGAAAGGGCCGTCCGGAAGGGTTTTCGCGTCGGTCAGCAGCCGAGCAGACGACCGGCCAGGTACGACTCGACCTGGTCGATCGAGATGCGCTCCTGGCTCATGCTGTCGCGCTCGCGCACCGTCACCGCGTTGTCCTCGAGGGTGTCGAAGTCGACCGTGACGCAGTACGGCGTGCCGATCTCGTCCTGGCGGCGGTACCGGCGGCCGATCGCCTGGGCGTCGTCGAAGTCGACGTTCCAGTGCTTGCGCAGCCGCGCGGCCAGGTCGCGCGCCTTCGGCGACAGGTCGGCGTTGCGCGACAGCGGCAGCACCGCGGCTTTGAACGGCGCGAGCCGCGGGTCGAGGTGCAGCACGGTGCGCTTGTCGGTGCCGCCCTTGGCGTTCGGCACCTCTTCCTCGTCGTACGCGTCGACCAGGAACGCCATCATCGAACGGCCTACACCCGCGGCGGGCTCGATCACGAACGGCCGGTAGCGCTGGCCCGAAGCCTGGTCGAAGAACGACAGGTCCACGCCCGAGTGGTTCGAGTGCGTGGTCAGGTCGAAGTCGGTGCGGTTGGCGATGCCTTCCAGCTCGCCCCACTCCTGGCCCGCGTTGAACGCGAACCGGTACTCGATGTCGACGGTGCGCTTCGCGTAGTGCGAGAGCTTTTCCTTCGGGTGCTCGAAGTGGCGCAGGTTCTCGGCCTTGATGCCGAGGTCCTTGTACCAGTCGGTGCGCGCGTCGATCCAGTACTGGTGCCACTGCTCGTCGTCGCCCGGCTCGACGAAGAACTCCATCTCCATCTGCTCGAACTCGCGGGTGCGGAAGATGAAGTTGCCCGGCGTGATCTCGTTGCGGAAGGACTTGCCGATCTGGCCGATGCCGAACGGCGGCTTCTTGCGCGAGGCCTTCTGCACGTTGAGGAAGTTCACGAAGATGCCCTGCGCGGTCTCCGGCCGGAGATAGTGCAGGCCTTCCTCGGACTCGACCGGGCCGAGGTGCGTCTTCAGCATCATGTTGAAGTCGCGCGGCTCGGTGTACTTGCCGCGGGTGCCGCAGTTCGGGCACGGCACCTCGGACAGGTCGTCCTCGGTGGTCGCCTTGCCGGTGCGCGCCTCGAAGTCCTCGGCGAGCTGGTCGGCGCGGAACCGCTTGTGGCACGAAAGGCATTCGATCAGCGGGTCGGTGAACACGTTCACGTGGCCCGAGGCGACCCAGACCTGGCGCGGCAGGATCACCGACGAGTCGATGCCGACGACGTCTTCGCGGCTCTGCACGACGGTCTTCCACCACTGGCGCTTGATGTTGTCCTTCAGCTCAACGCCGAGCGGCCCGTAGTCCCACGCCGACTTGGTGCCGCCGTAGATGTCTCCCGACGGGAAGACGAAGCCACGGTGCTTGCACAGGCTGACGACGGTTTCGATTTTGTTGGCGGGCACTCCACGCTCCGGACGCATGCGGGGACAGTTATCGGAAGGTCCAGCGTATCCGGCCGGTCCCCGGAGCCTCCGCGCAGGTCGGAGGTCACGAACGGGTGACCGGGGAGGCCGTCACGACCCGGTTGTCGTCGTAGCCCTCCTGGCCGCCGACGTAGTCGCCGCCGCACGTGACGAGCACCAGCCGGTGCGGGCCGTCGGGGTCGAAGAGTTTCGCGGATTCCGCGGCGAGGTCCGATTTGTGGATCGTGCGCGCCTCGTCGATCTTGTACTCCCACTGCTTGCCCGCGGTGTCGGTGACGGTGACGACCTGGCCCGCCTTCATCTTCCAGAGCTCCTGGAACGGCCCCGACTTGCCTGCCCAGTTGACGTGCCCGGACAGCAGCGTGACGCCACGGGCGGCCCCGAGGCCGGATCCCCACCAGGCCGCTTCGGCGAGGCTCTTCGGGATCGGCAGCGCGCCGTCGGCGCCGACTTCCTCGGCAATCAGCTTCGCCTGACCGCCGCCGGGCAGCTTGACGGTGCCGGGGGTCTGCCCTGGGTCCGGCTGGGTGTTTCCGGCCTGGCTGTTTCCGGACTCGCCGGTGCCGGCCTGTGCGGTGCCGGTCTGCTGCGGCGGCTGCGCCACGTTGTCGTTGCCGGTGAAGAAGATCAGCACCGCGGCGATGACGGCTGCCACGACTACGACGGCCGCTGCGACGATCAGTGCGCCGCGTTTGCGTGCTGGTTGGGCCTGTGTCCCCTGCATCGTGCTCCCTGGTCTGGAGGTTTCTCCGGGGAGACATGCGGTGGGGCGGCGAAGGGGTTGCACGGATTTTCGCCGCGGTGGCGGGCTCTTTCGCGGCCTTGGTGCTCGCGTTTTCGGATGAGGGGACCCGTCACGCGGCCGGTGTCCAAAGCTCAACGAGCCGTTCCAGCCCTGAATGGCGCGAGCCGACCGGCTCAGTCCGGACGGGAGACCAGGTCCGCCGTGACGATCCGGTTCTCGTCGTAGCCCTCGGTGCCGCCGACGTAGTCGCCGCCGCAGGTGACCAGGACCAGGCGGTGCGGGCCGGTCTGGGCGAACCAGCCGGGGGCCTGCGCAGGCAACTGTTCCTTCGGGATCGTGGTCGCGCCGGTGACGCGGTAGAGCCAGCGGCCTCCGGAGGCGTCGACGATGCTGACGTTGTCGCCGGTGTGGACGCGCCAGAGGTCGTCGAAGGGTCCCTTCGCGCCGGCCCAGTTGACGTGTCCGGACAGCACCGCCGCGCCCTGGGCCGCACCGAGGCGGGCACCCCACCACGCGGCGTCGCTGAGGCCGCGCGGGATCGGCAGGATGCCTTTCTGGGTGATCTCGGTGCGCTTCAGCCGGGCCTCGGAGCCGTCGGGCAGCCGGATGCTGCCGGGGCGCTGCAGGCCGATCGCCTGACCGTCCGAGGGCAGTTCGGCGGGCGCGCCGTCCTCGCCCGGCAGAGAGCCGGGCGGCGGGTCGGCGACGGCCGTGGTCGGGGCGGGCACCCAGGTCAGGACGATCACGCCGGCCGCGATCGCCAGGACGGCGATCACCGCCGACACGACCGTCAGCACGGTGCGCGGCATGGTCTATTCGCCGCGGGAACGGACGACCCGCGCCGCGCGGCGCCGGCCGAGCACGATCGCGACCGCGCCGAAGAGCAGGCCGCCGCCGAGCAGGCCGAAGCCGAGCGGCAGGCGCAGGTCGTCGGACGGCGCGGCGGCCTGGGCGCCGAGATAGCCTGCCGGGACCTCGGTGGGCACCGACGGCTGCTGCACCGTGCCCCCGCTGCCCGAGCCGTTGCCGGCCGCGGCGACGAAGTTCTTCGGGATCGAGCAGCTGACGCCGCCGAGCACCATGGTGGTCTGCACGTCGCTCAGCTTGGTGTCCTTGGCGTCGCGCGCGTGCGTGGTGATCTCGACGCGCCAGCCCGCCTGCGCGGTGACGTCGCCGGAGCGCCAGCCGTCCTGCTTGATCAGCTGGTCGAACGCGGAAACGCGGGACACGACGACGTCGGAGACGGTCTTGCCGGGGTCGCTCTGCGGCACGCTCGTGGGCGAGCCCATCTTGAGGCCGGTGACGCTGAGCGTCCCGTTGGCGGGCATCGCGACCTGCTTCAGCGCGTCGTCCTCGCCGCGCACCCAGACGCGGGCGGCCGTGGTGGAGCCGGTGGCCTTGCCGGGGCCGGAGCAGTCGACCGAACTGCGCGCGCCCTCGAGGACCAGCATCGTGTTGTCGAGCGACTTGAGCTTCTTGCGGCCGAGATCGCGCAGCGCGTAGTTCGTCTCCGCGACGGCGGTGGGCACGTGGGTGGTCTGCAGCGCGGCGACGACCTGGTGGTCGCGGCTCGCGATGCCGGCCGGGTACGGGCTGGTCGAGCTGTCGCCGTACTTGCCGAGGTCGATCTCGTAGTTCGGGCCGAAGCTGGAGCGCTCGCCCGCGTCCTTCGGCACCGCCACGCGGTCCGTGCCGAGCTGAGACTGGCCCGGAGTGAGCGGGGACCGCTGGGTCTCGGTGATCAGCGCGCCGCCGTGCTGCGGGTCGCCGCCGAGCCGGACGGACGCCACGTTGGCGAACGACACCGGCCCGGTCTTCTCGTCGACGGCCTGCCCGGCCGGAGTCTGCGCCGCGGCGGCCGGAGCCAGGACGGGAAGTGCCACCAGGGCCGCCACCGCGGCCTTCGTCACGAAACGAGTCATGTCTCCCCACTGCCCTCCGGCAACCCCGAGCGATCCGCCACTGTACGAGACGCGACGAAACGCCCCCGCGACAACCTTGCACCGTCCGCCACGACTTGCGAAGCCGACAAGCCAAATCTTCCCGAACTCACCCGATCGGGTCACGCGGAAGGCTAGTCCCCTCGCGACCCGGCGATCACCGAGCCCGGAGAAGGGAACACTACGATGGCGGCGACGGTTATCGGCAATGACATCCGGCTTCGGAAACGCCGCCCCGGCCAGGCCACGGTTCGCGCCGTCGCCGCGCGTCGGGAACGGCGGGCGAGGCGGGCGGCGGGACGCGAGTGGAGGCAGCGATGAAGTCGGCACCTTCGAGCGCCCTGTCCGACGGCCTGGGGACTGGATCTCCGGGCGTGGGGGCGGCTGGTTCGGCTGGGGTGGGCTCGGCTGGGGTGGGCTCAGTCGAGGCAGGCTCAGCCGACTCGGCTGGCGCGGCCTCAGCCGGCGCGAGTTCGGCCGGGGCGGGCTCGTCGGGTTCGACTGGGGCAGGCTCGGCCGATTCGGCTAGCGCGGCCTCGGCTGGCACGGCCTCGGCTGCGGCGAGTTCGGCTGGGACGGGCTCGTCGGGTCCGGCTGAGGCGGGCTCGGCCCGCGCAGGCTTGGCCGATTCGGCTGAGGCAGGCTCGTCAGGTTCGGTCGGGACAGGCTCAGCGGATTCGGCTGGCAAGGGCCCGGCTGCGACAGGCTCAGTCGAGGCGCGCTCAACGGGCGCGAGTTCGGCCAGGGCTGGCTCGGCGGGCTCGAATAGCGCAGGTTCGAACGGAGCGGGCTCGACCGCGTCGGCTAAGGCCGGGACTTCTGGACCGGCCGGGCAGCACGCGGGCCTGGCAGAGGCAGCCGCCGCGAGTTCAGCGGCGGCAGCCAGCGGCGGTGGCGCGACCCGGGCGGACCGCGCAGATGCGGGCGAGGCAACCACAGCACATCTGGCCGCCGACGAGGCTTCTGCGGAGCACGCGGGCACGGACGCCGCAAGCTCGGCCACTGCCGGGCGAGCCCCTTCGGAACGTGCGGACGAGCCTGTCGGCGGAGGGCAGGCGGAGCCGACTGCGGACCCGCCGCATCCCGTCGATGCGGGCGGAGCGGATGGCGTCCACGCGGGCGGTGCGGACGGCTCAGTCGGCCGGTCCCCCGGTTCCGGACCGGCGGTTCTTCCCTCGGGCGTGCTCGCCGACGCGGGCGAATTGCTCCGGGCGCTCGCCGCTCCAGTGCGGATCGCTATCGTGCTGCAGTTGCGGGAGGCGAACCGGTGCGTGCACGAACTCGTGGACGAACTCGACGTCGCCCAGCCGTTGATCAGCCAGCACCTGCGCGTCCTCAAGACGGCGGGCGTGGTGCAGGGCGAGCGGCGCGGTCGCGAGGTCGTCTACCGGCTGGTGGACGATCACCTGGCGCACATCGTCGTCGACGCGGTCGCCCACGTGCAGGAAGGGAAGTGACGATGTCCTCGGTCCCCAAGCCGGTCCCGGTGCCCGGCCGGCGTTCCACGAAGCAGCGTGCGGCGGTGGTCGACCTGCTCAGCACCGTCGACGACTTCCGTTCGGCCCAGGAACTGCACGACGAACTCCGCAAACGCGGCGACGGCATCGGCCTGACCACCGTCTACCGCACGCTGCAGTCGCTCTCCGAGGCGGGCGAGATCGACGTGCTGCGCACCGACTCCGGCGAGGCGATCTACCGCCGGTGCTCGTCGCACCACCACCATCACCTCGTCTGCCGCGTGTGCGGGCGCACGGTGGAGGTCGAGGGTCCTGCGGTGGAACGCTGGGCGGAGAAAATCGCGGCGGACCACGGGTTCACCGAGATCAGCCACACCGTGGAGATCACCGGCACCTGCGCTGAGCACTCGAGCTGACTGCGGCCGGGTCGTGGCCCGCGGCTGCACCTGGCCGGGACGCTACGGCTCGGCGAACACGCCTGCTGCCGACTATGGCGGCGAACTGCACCGCAGCGGTCCGGAACTCGCACGGTGATCGAGTACGCGAGCGGGTCCCCTGGACAGCGAGCTCAGTGTCCGGGACGCTCCCGGATTGCCGACTGGTTGGCGAGCCGGTCCCTTCGGCCTAGCAGTGCTGCCGCATCTGGCCGCTGGGCAGCAGAGCCGACTCGGGTCGGCGGCGAAACCGTTTCGAGTCTGGGAGGAGCGGGGTTCGTCACGGGTCCGGAGGGTCCGGAGCATGCTTCCGGCAAGCGGGGCCGCTGCGAGGGCGGCTGGCCGCAGGGGTTTCGCAACTCTGAGCAACTCCGGGCTGACCGCGGTCAGGTTCCGTTCGGGAGCCGTCTCAAGCTGGGGGCTTGAGCGAGCGCTCGAAGCAGAACCACTTCGGGATCGGTCGGCGAGACTCAGGTGCACCGGGCGGGTGGGCGCGGCGGGCCGCGTTCCGAGGACGTCGAGTCCAAGGGGGCGTCGCTCTTTTCAGTATTCATACGGATCCTTCGGCGCGGTGATCCGCTCGACTGTCACCGGAACCAGGTCCGGTGTGTAGCTGTTGGCTTCGGTCGCCGTGCCCGGGACGACTTGGCCAGCGACGCGCAGCCAGGTGTCGCTCGGGAAGCGGTCGGCGTCGCCGCCTTTGAGGTGCACGGTGACGGGGGCCGCGTCGGCTGCGCAGCAGCTGATCACCAGGCGGGCCAACAAGGTTTGGCCTCCGGTGTGGACGACGAACCCGGAGACTTCGACGGTGCGTCCGTTCATGGTGCCGTTGGCGTCCCAGCCCGCACGCGTGACTACCTGGTTCATCGCCATCGGCACCACTGCCCCGGCAGGCAGCGGCGGGAACGCGGCTGCGGACGTGGTCGCGGCGCTGGCGGGCAGGCGTGCTTCGGTGCGGGTGACCGAATCCGCGCCGAGAGCGGGTGGCGCGACGAGGAATACCGCCAGTACCGGGACGACCAGCAGCCAGGCGGAGCGCGCCGGGTGATGGTGGTGGCCGTGTGCGTCCGGATGGTCAGGGGTTTCGGATTCTTGGGCCGCTTTTGCCGCGGCGCGCGCGGCCGTGATGTCGCGGATGATGGCTGTCGCGCCTAGCACCAGCATTACCGCGCCGCCAGCGATGATCCATGGCTGCTGGGCTGGTTTTACGTAGCGCAGGTAGTCGCCGTTGAGCGCGATCTTCACGAGGGCACCGCCCAGGAGGATCAGCAGCACGTTTTGGGTTTCGCGCCTCATCGGACTCCTCCGAGGAAGATCACGCCCGCGACGGTGCCGCAGGCGATCGCCACCACGAAGGTGACCGGGGCGAACCGGGCGGCGAAGGATCGGCCGAAAGTTCCTGTCTGCAGGGCGAAAAGCTTGACGTCGACGGCGGGGCCGACCACCAGGAACACCAGCTTCGGCAGCAACGGCACGGCGGTGAGGGAAGCGGCGACGAAGGCATCGGCCTCACTGCACAGCGCGAGGACTACGGCCAGGACTGCCATCACTACGACGCCGACGATGATCTGTCCGGACAACACTTCGAACCACTTCGCGGGCACGAGAACGTTGAGGGAAGCGGAAATCAGTGCGCCGAGGACGAGGAAACCTCCGGCTTCCACGAGATCGGTGCGGGCGGTTTCGGTGAAGACGCGCCATCGCTGTCCTGGTTGGACGTCGGGCAGCCGGCGCAGCGCTCGTTCGGTGATCCAGGACAGTTTGCCCCAGCGGGCCCAGATCCAGCCCATCACCATCGCGGTGGCGAGCGAGCCGGCGAACCGCGCGAACACCATTTCCGGGCGGCCGGGGAAAGCGACCGCGGTGGCCACCAGCACCACCGGGTTCACCGCGGGCGCGGCGAGCAGGAAGGTGAGCGCGGCGGCGGGCGCGACGCCTTGGCCGATCAACCGGCGCGCCACGGGAACCGACGCGCATTCGCAGCCGGGCAGAGCGACTCCGGCCAGCCCGGCGACGCCGACCGCGGCCGACGCTCTCTTCGGCAGCACCCGTTCCAGCGCGCGGGCGGGCACGAAGGCGGCGATGGCGCCGCTGATCAGCACGCCGAGCACGAGAAACGGCAGCGCTTGCACGCACACCGCGACGAAGACGGTGGACCCGGTGCGCAGCGCGGGCACGTCGAAGAGGTCCTGGAGCTTGCTTTGCGCGAGGACAGCCACGAGCAATACGGCGCACAGGATCTCGATGGAGCTGATTCGGAACCGCCGCGTGCGGGGGCGCTCCTCGGCGGCGTTGTTGGAAAGGGTTTCCACGAAGGCGATGATGCCAGCCGGGTCCGACAGAACCCCAGCCGCCGGGGTCGCGAGGGGTCCCCTCGCGCCGGTTTTGCGTGAATGTCACCCGATTGGGAGGGAGGAAGGGGCGGAATCGGGCGGGCGGCGCGGGGAGGGAGGGGCTCGGGGGCGGGTGGTGTGGTTTGGACGGAAGGGGTTGGCAGCGAAGGGGAATACGGAACGGGGCACGAAGCGAAACTGCCTGCGCGGGGAAAGTCGGCAGCGAAGCGACACTTCGGGCTAGTGGCAGGGCTGGGGACTCAGCGCGGAGCCGGAACCAAGGTCCGCCGCGAACTAGCAGACGACGAGCCAACGGCGGGCTCAACCAGTCGCGAAACTCAACCCGGAGCCGGTACCAAAGTCGGCCGCGAACTAGCAGACGGCAAGCCAACGGCTGGCTCAACGAAATCGCGACACTCAGCCCGAAGCCCGAACCAAACTCGGCCGCGAACCAGCAGACGGCAAGCCAACGGCGGGGCTCAACGCGGAGCCGGACCAAGGTCCGCCGCCAGCCAGCAGACAACCAGCCAGCAGCGGACTCAACGAATCGCGAAACTCAACCCGGCCAGAGAGATCCGCGATGCGGGAGAAGCAAACGCAGGCGAGGCATCAGCGACCTCCGCGCAGCCAAGTCGAACCAGGACTCGAAACGTGGTTCGGCCAAGGAGATTCACCAGCGAGGGATCAGCGACGCTCACGAGCGAAGTCGATCAACGCAGCGAACAGCCGCGAGACAGCGGGGACAGCGAAGACCGCGCAGGCAACACTCCAGCGCTCAGACAGAAACCCGGCTCAGGACTCCGCGCCAAGCAGACAACCAAGCAGGCAACACGGCGCTCCCCAGACAGAAACCGCCTCAGGCCTCGACCCCAGGCAACTCCGTCCGCAGCTGCGAAGCGGTGGAAACCACCAGCATCAGCAACGTCCCCAGCGGCGACGGGTCCATCCCCTCCGCCGGGAACGCGTACCGCAGCGTCACGTCCACCCCGCGCTCGGTGTGGCCGACGCCCAACGTCCCGAACAGCCCCTGCCCGGCCCGCTCCGCGACCGCGACCGCCAGGGCCGGGTCGTCGGGCAGATCCCAGGCCACCACGCAGGTCAGGCTGAGGACCGTCAGGCCGTCGGCGAGGCGGGTGGCCTGGATGACGCACGGGACGTCCGCATGAGAAAACGTGATCGCGCCGTCGTCGTCGACATGGACTTCCAGGTAACGCTCCAGCGCCTCGCGCGCCCGGGTGAGCAGCGCTCCGGTCTCGGCGGCTTCCGCGGTGCTCATTTCGTGCTCCCTGCCTGGTCCACCGCGCCGCCGAACCGGCGGTCGCGCTTGGCGAAGTCGAGGCACGCCTGCCACAGGTGCGTCCGGTCGAAATCCGGGAACAGCGTGTCCTGGTAGACCATCTCCGCGTACGCCGATTGCCACACCAGGAAGTTCGACGTCCGCTGCTCCCCCGACGGGCGGAGGAACAGGTCGACGTCCGGCATTTCCGGCTGGTACAGGTACTTCCCGATGGTGCGCTCGTCGATCTTGTCCGGGTTGATCTTCCCCGCCGCGACGTCCTGGCCGATCCGGCGCATCGCGTCGCCGAGTTCGGCGCGGCCGCCGTAGTTGACGCACATGGTCATGTTGAGCTTGGTGTTGTTCTTGGTCTTCTCTTCGGCGATCTGCAGTTCCTTGATCACGCTGGCCCACAGCTTCGGCCGCCGCCCGGCCCAGCGGATGCGCACGCCGATCGAACCGAGGTAGTCGACCTGGCGGCGGATGGTGTCGCGGTTGAAGCCCATCAGGAACCGCACTTCCTCGGGGCTGCGCTTCCAGTTCTCCGTGGAGAACGCGTACACCGACAGCCACTTCACGCCGATCTCGACCGCGCCGCTCGCGACGTCGATCATCACGGCCTCGCCGCGCTTGTGGCCCTCGATCCGCGGCAGGCCGCGCTGGTTGGCCCAGCGGCCGTTGCCGTCCATGACGAGCGCGACGTGCTTCGGCACCAGGTCGGCCGGGATTTCCGGCGGTTTCGCGCCCGAGACATGCGGCTCCGGAGCCCGCAGCTCGTACCCCGCCGAGCGGGTCTCCCGTCCCCTGCGCAGCACTCGCGGCCTCCTGAAGAATGGATTTCCTACCCGGCCGACCCTACTGGGCCGGGCCCGGCGGTCTCCCGGGCACGCCGCTCCACGAGCGGGAGCGACCGCAGCTGCCGTTCCAGATGCCACTGCAGATGCGCCGCGACCAGGCCGGACGCGTCCCGGCGGGTGATTCCGGGCGACGATTCGGCGACCGCCCACTCCCCCTGCAGCAGCGCGTCCAGCAGGGTCAGGACCTCGGGCGAGGGATGCACCGAACCCGCGATGCGGCAGTCCGGGCACATCGAGCCGCCCGCGGCGACGTTGAACGCGGCGTGCGGGCCGGGCAGGCCGCAGCGGGCGCATTCGGTGATCGCCGGGGCCCAGCCCGCGTAGGCCATGGCCCGGAGGAAGAACGCGTCGAGCACCAGCGACGCGTCCCGCTGCCCGCCGGCCAAGGCTCGTAAAGCGCCTACGACCAGCAGATACAGCTTCAGAACCGGTTCGCCCTCTTCGGCCGAGAGCCGGTCCGCGGTTTCCGCGATCGCGGACGCCGCGGTGTAGCGCTGGTAGTCGGCCACCAGCGGCAGGGCGAACGCGTCGACGGTCTCGACCTGGGTGATGACGTCGAGCGTCCGTCCGGGATAGAACTGCACGTCCACGTGCCCGAACGGCTCCAGCCGGGCCCCGAACCGCGACGACGTGCGCCGCACGCCCTTCGCGACGGCCCGGACCTTGCCGTGCCGCCTCGTGAGCAGGGTGACGATCCGGTCGGCCTCGCCCAGCTTGTGCGTGCGCAGCACCACCCCGGTGTCGCGGTAGAGGTTCACCACCCCGACATCGTCCCACTCGGGAGGCGATGCCGGGGCGGGACACCCTGGTTCAGCAGTAGCTGCCGGTGCAGTAGTAGCTGTGCACCTCGGACGCGGCCACGAGGCTGATGATGATCATGATGATCGCGAACACCCAGCCGAGCGCGCCGATGATGGTGGCGACGAGGCACAGCGTGCGCGTCGTCTGCGACGACTGCTGGGCCATCGCGTAGTTGCCCTGCATCTTGTACGTCTGGACTTCGTTCGACTTCATGATCGCGAAGATCGCGACGATCCACATCAGGAAGATGCAGCCGATCGCCCAGCCCTTGTAGTCCTTGATGGCGCTCATGTCGCCGCCGGGCTGGCCGCCGTAAGCGGGCTGGCCGTACGGCGCGGGCTGGCCGTAGGGCTGCTGCGGGTACGGCTGCGCCGGCGTCGCGCCGGACTGCGGGTACGGCTGCTGCCCGTAGGGCTGCTGCGGCTGGCCGCCGTAAGGCTGCTGGGGCTGCTGGGGCTGCTGGGGCTGCTGCGGCTGGCCGTAGGGATTGGTCATCTGGGTTCCCCCGAGTTTCTCGTGCTTACCGTGCTTTCCGTGATCCGGTGCGGATCAGGACTGTGCCGGACCGGGCTCCGGTGTTTCCGGCTTGATCATCTGCGTCGCTTCCGGCTCGCCTGCCGGCTTCACGACCTGGGTGCGCTCGGCGGCGCCGAACGCTTCGGACGGCGATTGCCGGGGTGCGGCCGGGCGCACGACCTGGGTCGGCTCGGGCTGCTCGAACGCCGTGGGACCCGGCTGCTGCGGCGATGCTCCGGCACCCGGCGCGGCGGGCGGCTGCCCGAATCCCGGCTGCGGCTGACCTGGCTGGCCGAACGCGGGCTGCGGTTGAACCGGCTGCCCGAACGCGGGCTGCGGCGGGACGCCCGGCTGCCCGAATCCTTGCTGCGGCGGAGTTCCGGGGACCGGCGGCTGGCCGTATCCCGATTGCGGAGCCCCGAATCCGCCTGGTGCGGCGGGAAATCCGGCGTTCGGCTGCGCGGGGAATCCGGCCGAGGCGGGCTGGCCGAACCCCGGCGCGGCACCTGGCTGGCCGGGGAAATCGCCTGGCTGACCGAATCCCGCCGGAGCACCCGGCTGTCCCGGGAAACCGCCCGGCTGGCCGGGCTGCCCGAACCCGCCGGGCTGGCCGGGAAATCCGCTCTGCTGACCGAATGCCGCGCCCGGAGCGCCCGAGGGCGAGGGGTCGGCGGGTACCACGATCGTGCTCAGGATCTTGTCCGAGAACGTCTGCGCCTTGTCGTCCCACAGCGGCCACAGGTAACCGAGGGCGAACGCCATGCTGTCCAGCGCGTGCGCGAGGTCGCGGACGAACGCCATCCCGGCCCCGATCGGTTCGCCGGTGGCCTCGCTGACGAGTTTGATGCCGACGATCCGCTTGCCGAGCGACTGTCCCGTGTTGCCGCCGTTGATCCAGCGGTTGAAGACCGTCCAGGCGAGATTGCCGAGAATCGCCAGCAGGTAAACGATCGTGCCCGCGACACCGGACGCCATCGACACGAGCAGAGCGAGGACGATCCCGCCCAGGAGCGGGGCGAAGTCGATGAGATAGGCACCGGCGCGCCGGCCCCAGTCCGCGTAGACCCGGGCGGGACCGTACGGCTGGGGGTAGCCCGGTGCCTGCTGTCCCGGCGGCGCGCCGAACGACGGTCCGCCTTGAGGCGGGCCGCCGGGCTGGCCGTAGGGATAGGTCATCGAGTGTCCCCCTCGTTCATGGTCTCGGCAGGCGAGTGCTGATCGCGGCCGCTGTGGACACGTCAGTGCGCGGGAGCGTACCTCGTTCATCCGGGCCGGGCCGAGCAGGTGTCCGCATCGGGTGACGCGGTGGACGCGACGGCCCCCGAACCAGTTCCTGGGACAGCGAAAACGGGGCTAACTCAGACAGACAGGCTGGTGAACGGGGCCAACGGAATGTTGCGCGCGACGAACCACAGCACGAACACGACCGCGACGACGTGCGGCGTCCAGCGCCAGTGCAGCCAGGACCGCATCGCCCTTCCGCGCAGCCGTCCGATCGTCCAAGCCAGACCGCTCCACGCGAAGAGCGCGACGAACGCCAAAGCCACCGCGTTGTAGTGCAGTGCGGCGGAAAAATCGCCGTGCAGCACGCTGTAGGCCATGCGCATCCCGCCGCAGCCGGGGCAGTCGATCCCGAAAAGCAGCTTCGTCGGGCACACCGGGAGCGGGCCGCCGGGGGTGGTCGGATCGCCGAGCCACACCGCGACGCACGCCAGGCCGATCCCGCCCGCCGCGGCTGCGGGGCCGGCTAGAGCCCTTGCCACCGCACGGGTTCCGCGCGCCGGCTGTCCGGTGTAGACGGTGCTCAACGGAACCAGAGCACGTGTCCGGCGAACACCAGGACGACGAGCGCGACGAGCACGTACAGCCCGATCAGGATGGCGATGCTGAGCGCCGACCACATCGCCCACTTGCGCGCCTCGTCCGCCGCGCGGTGCGCTTCGGCCGCGTATCCCTGGTACCACAGGGTGTTCACCTGGCTGGCCTTGACGATCGCGACGATCCCCAGCGGCAGGCAGCAGAACACGGTCGCGAGGATCGCCCACACCAGGTTGCTGTCCGGCGGCGGCGGGTACTGCGGCGGGTAGCCGTACGAAGGAGGGTACGGGCCCTGCGGCGGATACGGGCCGGTCATGCGGTCCCCCTGGACAAATCGGATACGGTTCGGCCTGACGCTACCTTCCCGCGCCGCCGGGCACGACGGGAACCGGTCAGAAACCCAGCCGGCGCAGCTGCTTCGGGTCCCGCTGCCAGTCCTTGGCCACCTTGATGTGCAGGTCGAGATACACCTTCGTGCCGAGCAGCCGTTCGATGTGCTTGCGCGCGGTCGCGCCGACCTCGCGCAGCCGTTCGCCCTTGTGCCCGAGGATGATCCCCTTCTGGCTGGGGCGTTCCACGTACAGCAGCGCGTGGATGTCGATGAGGTCGTCGCGGTCTTCGCGCGGGATCATTTCCTCGACGGTCACCGCGATGGAGTGCGGCAGTTCGTCGCGGACGCCTTCCAGCGCGGCCTCGCGGATCAGCTCGGCGACCAGCGTCTGCTCGGGCTCGTCGGTGAGTTCGCCGCCCGGGTACAGCTGCGGTCCTTCGGGCAGCCGCTGCACCAGCAGGTCGGCGACCGTCTGCACCTGAAAACCGTCCACGGCGGACACCGGCACGAGGTCGGCGAATTCCATCACCTCTTGCAGCGCGACCAGCTGCTCGGCGATCTGCTCGGGCTTCACCAGGTCGGTCTTGGTGACGACGCCGATCACCGGCGTGCGCCGGGCGATCTTCTTCAGCTCGGCCGCGATGAACCGGTCGCCCGGGCCGATTTTCTCGTTGGCGGGCACGCAGAACCCGACGACGTCCACTTCGGACCACGTCTCGTGCACGACGTCGTTGAGCCGCTGGCCGAGCAGCGTGCGCGGACGGTGCAGGCCGGGCGTGTCGATGATCACCAGCTGCGCGTCGTCGCGGTGCACGATGCCGCGGATGGCGTGCCGAGTGGTCTGCGGTTTGCTGGAGGTGATCGCGACCTTCGTGCCGACGAGCGCGTTGGTGAGCGTCGATTTGCCCGCGTTGGGACGGCCGACGAAGCAGGCGAAACCGGAACGGTGCGGCTCAGTCACGGGTGAAGCACCTCGACCACGGCGCCGGACGGATCGGCGAAGACGATCGGCGCCGCGCTGGACACGTCGCGGACCGCGTGCACGGACGCTTCGGCGACGAGCGCGTCGGCGGTCACGACGGCGGCGGCTTCGAGGCCTTCGGCACCGCTGGAGAGCGCGGCGGCGACGGCGGCCTGCACGGCGGTGAGCTTGAACGACGGCTGGTCGACGGTGGCGGCGGCGTAGGTGCGGCCGTCGCTGTCGCGGACCGCGGCACCTTCCGCGGCGCCGGTGCGCGCGCGGGCCGAACGGGCCAGCGTGACCAGTTTCTGGTCCTCGGCGTCGAGGTCAGGCATGTTCGACTCTCCTGTCGTGCTCTTCGGGCTGGGGCGGGCGGGTGCGCGGGCGCGCCGACGACGGCCGGACGACCACGGACGTGATCCGCATCCGGCCGCGGCGGTCCTTGCCCCCTTCGGCGAACAGCCGAAGACCGGCGACCTCGGCTTCGGCCCCCGGCAGCGGGACCCTACCCAGTCGCTCGGCGAGCAGCCCGCCCACGGTCTCCACGTCGTGGTCTTCGAGGTCGATGCCGAACAGTTCGCCCAGGTCGTCGACGCCGAGCCGGGACGACACCCGGACCGAGCCGTCTTCCAGTTCCTCGACGTCGGGGCGTTCGTCGGCGTCGGATTCGTCGGTGATCTCGCCGACGATCTCCTCGAGGATGTCCTCGATGGTGAGCAGGCCCGCGGTGCCGCCGTATTCGTCCACCGCGATCGCCATGTGGTTGTGCGTGCGCTGCATTTCTTTGAGCAGCTCGTCGAGCCGTTTGGAGTCGGGCACGAAGCTCGCCGGGTTCATCACCGCGTCGACGACCGTGCTCGGCCCGTCCGGGCCCATGTACTCGGACATCAGGTCTTTGATGTTGGCCACGCCGACGATGTCGTCCACCGAATCGTCGATCACCGGGACGCGGGTGAAGCCGGTGCGCAGCGCGAGCGCGAGGGCCTGGCGGACGGTTTTGGTGCGCTCGATCCACACGATTTCGGTGCGCGGCACCATGACCTCGCGGGCGACGGTGTCGCCGAGTTCGAACACCGAGTGGATCATCTCGCGTTCGGAGTCCTCGACGACGCCGCGTTCCTGGGCGAGGTCGACCAGTTCGCGCAGTTCGACCTCGGAGGTGAACGGGCCTTCGCGGAAGCCGCGGCCGGGGGTGATCGCGTTGCCGAGCACGATCAGCAGCCGCGACAGCGGGCCGAGGACGGTGCCGAGGACGCGGACCGGCCCGGCGACGATCGTGCCGACGCGGTACGGGTGCTGGCGGCCGATGGTGCGCGGGCCGACGCCGATGATGACGTAGCTGACGACCACCATCACGACCGCCGACACCAGGATCGCGAGCCACAGCCGGTCGAACCAGGCGACGAAGGACACGGTGACCAGCACCGTGGCGGTGAGTTCGCAGACGAGCCGCAGCAGGAGCAGCAGGTTGATGTGCCTGCGGCGTTCGGCGACGACCGCGGCGAGCTGGCGGGCTCCGACGCGGCCGGCGCGGACGAGGCCGTCGACCCTGGCTTGCGACACCGTGCCGACCGCGGCGTCCGCGGCCGCGAACACGCCCGCGAGCAGCACCAGCGTCACCGCGATGACGACCTGTGCCGGGGGGTTTCCCATGATCGGAGCCTAGGACGTTTCCCCGGGCTGCGGCGTGTCGAGCCCAGCGATGCCGAGCACGCGGTCGTCGACGTCGCGTTGCGCGTCGCGGGCCTGGTGCGCCGCGACCGCGGCCTGGAATTCGCCGAGGATCCGCTTCTGCAGCCCGAACATCTCGCGTTCCTCGGCGGGTTCGGCGTGGTCGTAGCCGAGGAGGTGGAGGCAGCCGTGGACGGTGAGCAGGTGCAGTTCGTCGATCAGCCGGTGGCCCGCGGTTTTCGCCTGGTCTTTCGCGAAGGCCGGGCAGAGCACGATGTCGCCGAGCAGCGCCGGGGACGCGTCGGGCGCGTCGGGGCGGCGCGAGGAGTCGAGCTCGTCCATCGGGAAGGCCATCACGTCGGTGGGCCCCGGCAGGTCCATCCAGCGTTCGTGGAGGTCTTCCATCACCTCGAGGGTGACGCACAGGATGGACAGCTCGGCGAGCGGGCTGACCTCCATTTTCTCGAGGGTGTAGCGCGCGGCGGAGACGATGGACGCCTCGTCGACGTCGACGCCGGACTCGTTGGCGATCTCGATGCTCATCGGCGGGTGCCCTTCCAGCCGCCGTTCTGCTGCTCTTGCGCGTCCTGCACGGCCTGCCACTTCTCGTACGCGTCGACGATGTCGCCGACCAGTCGGTGCCGGACGACGTCCTGGCTGGTGAGCTCGGCGAAGTGCAGGTCCTCGACGCCGCCGAGGATGTCGCGCACGACGCGGAGCCCGCTGCGCTGCCCGCCGGGCAGGTCGATCTGGGTGATGTCGCCGGTGACGACGATCTTCGCGCCGAACCCGAGGCGGGTGAGGAACATCTTCATCTGCTCGGGCGTGGTGTTCTGCGCCTCGTCGAGGATGATGAAGGCGTCGTTCAATGTCCGGCCGCGCATGTACGCCAGCGGTGCGATTTCGATCGTGCCCGCCTGCATGAGCCGCGGAATCGACTCCGGCTCGACCATGTCGTGCAGCGCGTCGTAGAGCGGCCGCAGATACGGGTCGATCTTCTCGTTCAGCGTGCCCGGCAAGTATCCGAGCCGTTCGCCGGCCTCGACCGCCGGACGCGTCAGCACGATCCGCGTGACCTGCTTGGCCTGCAACGCCTGCACGGCCTTCGCCATCGCGAGATACGTCTTGCCCGTACCAGCGGGCCCGATGCCGAACACAATCGTGTGCTTGTCGATCGCGTCCACGTACCGCTTCTGGTTCAGTGTCTTGGGCCGAATGGTCTTGCCGCGCCGCGAAACGATGTTGAGGCTCAGCACCTCCGCGGGCGACGCGTCCCCGCTGGACAACATCCCCACAGTCCGCCGCACCGTGTCGGGCCCCACCTGCTGACCGCCACCGGCAAGCTGCACCAATTCGGTGAACACGCGCTCCGCGAACGCCACGTCAGCCGCAGCGCCAGTCAACGTGACCTCGTTGCCGCGCACGTGCACGTCCGCGGCCAGCAGCTCCTCCGCCACCCGCAAATTCTCGTCCCGCGACCCCAGCAGGCTCAGCTGAGCCCCCTCCGGGATCGGAAATCGAACCTGTGCCTCGGCCGATACCCGATTGTCAGGTCGGGCGGCTCCACCCGTCTCAGTTCCGGCCACGTGGCCTCGGTCCTGCTTTCTGCGCACTTCGCAAGTCAACGTACAGGGACCCCATAGATGCTACTTGTCCCCGACACCCACTCGCAGCCCGGTTTCAGTGCACTCCCGCCTGCGGCTTCCCGAACATCCCCAGCTGCTCCCCGCCGAGCACATGGGCATGCACATGAAACACCGTCTGCCCGGCGTCAGCATCAGTGTTGAACACCACCCGATACCCGCTGACAGAGACCCCTTCGATCTCCGCCACCTTCCGAGCCGTCAACAACACCCGGGACAACAACCCCGGATCCGCCTCCGCCAACTCCCCCACGTTCCGATACCGCTTCCTCGGAACCACAAGTACATGCACCCGCGCCTGCGGATTGATGTCCCGAAACGCAAACGTGGCGTCGTCCTGATACACGACGTCCGCCGGAATCTCCCCAGCAATAATCCGCTCGAACAACGTCTCCGCAGCACCAGCATCGCTCATAGACCCACCCTACAAACAGAAGCCAACGCCCGATACGGACCGCAACCAACGAACGCCACGCCACCACCGGACGCACCCAACGCAACGGCCGCACGACACGCAACCACCGGACGCACCCAACGCAACGGCCGCACGGAAGGCAACCACCGCACCGTGGGGGTCCGGGGGGCTCGGCCCCCCGGGAGTAATGGCGGAACCAGCGGCGGCGAAGTATCGCGCCAGCGATACGAAGACGCCGCGGCGCGGTGGAGCCTGGGGGTCGCTCCACCGCCGCCGCGGCTCCGCCGGACCGAGGGGGGAGGTGCCCGGCGGGGTTCTGGTTCGTACTCAAGAGTAATGCCCGCCTGCGGGCGGGCTGAAACCCTCGTGTTTCGCACGTTGCGAAGCAGAGTAGCCGCCGGGGGTGCGGCGCGCCATCACCTGGTGCGGATGTTTAGGGGTTCTGCCGGGTTTTCCGGTTCTGTGTCAGTGCCAGCGGCCGGTGAGGACGCCGAGTGCGCCTAATGCCACTGCGGCCGCGGTGGATGTGCGGAGGACCGTCGGGCCGAGCCGGACCGTGGTGGCTCCGGCCTCTTCGAGGGCAGCGAGTTCTTCGTCGGTGATGCCGCCTTCCGGCCCTACGACAAGGAGGACGTCGCCTCCGCCGGGGAGGTCGAGGTCGGTAAGCCTGCTGGTGACGCCGGATTCGAGGACCAGCGTCGCGGACATCGTGGCGGCCAGCTGCGCGAGTTCGCGCGTGCCGACCGGTTCGGCGACGGCGGGCACATGGGCGCGGCGGGCCTGTTTCGCGGCGGAGCGGGCAGTTGCGCGCCAGCGGGCGAGTGCTTTCTCGCCGCGGGATCCGTCGTCCCAGCGGGCGACGCTGCGGGCGGCGCGCCAGGGCACGATCGCGTCCGCGCCGGCTTCGGTGGCCAGTTCAACTGCCAGTTCCCCGCGGTCGCCCTTCGCGAGCGCTTGGGCGACGTGGACGCGCAGCGCGGGCGGTTCCTCTTGCCACCGCTCGAGAACTGTGAGGGTGACCGTGGCCGCGCGGCCTGCTTCGACAGCGTCCACGGCGCAGCGGGCCATCGCGCCGGCACCGTCGGAGAGCACGAGCTGCTCCCCCACGCGCAGCCGGCGCACGGTGGCCGCGTGCCGGGCTTCCTCGCCGTCGAGCAGCGCCCGGCCTTCGGCGGGCACTGCCGGGGCGAGGAAGACCGGCAGGGTGGTGTCCGGCACAGTCAGCGGTTCTTCGCGCGCAGCTTGGAGAACAGGCCGCCGTGCTTGCTGCCGTTGGCGGCGAGCGTCGGGACTTCTTCGCCGCGCTGCTGGGCCAGGTCGACGAGCAGGTCTCGCTGGGCCTCGTCGAGCTTGGTGGGCACCACGACGTCGATGTGCACGTGCAGGTCGCCGCGGCCGTCGACGCGCCCGGACGAGCGCAGCCGCGGCATGCCCTTGCCGGTGAGCACCAGTTCGGTGTTGGGCTGGGTACCGGGTTCGATGTCGAGTTCGTAGTCGCCGTCGACCAGGGTGGCGATCGGCACTGTCGCGCCGAGCGCCGCGGTGGTCATCGGGATGCGGAAGTTGCAGTGCAGGTCGTTGCCCTCGCGGACGAACACCTCGTGCGGGGCCTCGTCGATCTCGACGTAGAGGTCGCCCGCCGGGCCGCCGCCGGGGCCGACCTCGCCCTGTCCGGACAGCCGGATCCGCATGCCGTCGCCGACGCCGGGCGGGATCTTCGCGGTGACGCCGCGCCGCGACCGGATCCGGCCGTCGCCGCCGCACTGGCGGCACGGGTCGGGGATGACCTCGCCGAAGCCGCGGCACACCGGGCACGGGCGCGCGGTGACGACCTGGCCGAGGAACGACCGCTGCACGGACTGGACCTCGCCGGCCCCGCCGCAGGTGTCGCAGGTCTTGGTGCTGGTGCCCTCGGCGGTTCCCGCGCCGCGGCACAGGTCGCAGACGATCGCGGTGTCGACGGTGATCTCGCGGTCGACACCGGTCGCGCACTCCTCGAGAGTGAGGCCGAGCCGGATCAGCGCGTCGGAGCCGGGCTGCACGCGGCTGCGCGGCCCGCGGCCCCGTCCGCCGCCTCCGCCGGCGGCGCCGAAGAACGCGTCCATGATGTCGCCGAGCCCGCCGAAGCCCGCGAACGGGTCGCCGCCGCCTCCGCCGCGGCCGCCCCCGTCCATCGGGTCGCCGCCGAGGTCGACGATCTTGCGCTTCTGCGGGTCGGAGAGCACCTCGTACGCGGTGGTCACCTCGCCGAAGCGGTGCTGGGCGTCCTCCGACGGGTTCACGTCGGGGTGCAGTTCACGGGCCAGCTTGCGGTACGCGCGCTTGATCTCCTGATCGCTCGCGTTCTTGGCCACCCCGAGGATCCCGTAGTAGTCCCTCGCCACGTTGCTCTGCCTTCTCCTTCGTGTTCCGCCCCCGCCGCCGGTCAGCGGCCGGACAGGATCTGCCCCACGTAGTTGGCGACCGCGCGGACCGCCGCGATCGTGCCGGGGTAGTCCATCCTGGTCGGCCCGACGACGCCCATTCCCCCGAGCAGCATGTCGTCCCGGCCGTAGCCGATGGACACGACCGAGGTGCTGCGCATCTGCTCGTCCTCATTTTCCTCACCGATGAGCACGGTGACCGCACCGGGGTTGCGGGCCGCGGCGAGCAGCTTCAGCACCACCACCTGTTCCTCGAGCGCTTCGAGCACCTGGCGCAGCGAACCGGGGAAGTCCGCGACGTTGCGGGTGAGGTTGCCGGTGCCGCCGAGCACGATCCGCTCTTCCGGGTGCTCGACCAGCGATTCGACCAGCATGGTGCAGATCCGGGTGAGGTGGTCGCGCAGGTCCGCGGGCGCGGCCTCGGGCAGCTCGGCCACGTTCGCCGCGGCGTCGGCGAGGCGCCGCCCGGCGAGCGCGCCGTTGAGCACGGTGCGCAGCCGCAGCACGGTCTCCTCGGTGACCACGTCGCCGAGGTCGACGGTGCGCTGGTCCACCCGGCCGGAGTCGGTGATCAGCACGAGCATGAGCCGCGCCGGTGTGAGCGGAACCACTTCGAGGTGGCGCGCCACGGTGTTGGTGAGCATCGGGTACTGCACCACCGCGACCTGGCGGGTGAGCTGCGCGAGCAGCCGCACCGACCGGCGCAGCACGTCGTCGAGGTCGGTGCCCGAGTCGAGGAAGTTGGTGATCGCGCGCCGCTCGGCGCTCGAGAGCGGCTTGATCTCCGAAAGCCGGTCGACGAACAGCCGGTAGCCCTTGTCGGTGGGGATCCGCCCGGCGCTGGTGTGCGGCTGGGCGATGTACCCCTCTTCCTCGAGGGCGGCCATGTCGTTGCGCACGGTGGCACTGGAAACGCCGAGGTTGTGCCGCTCGACGATCGTCTTCGACCCGACTGGCTCCTGGTTGGAGACGTAGTCGGCGACGATCGCGCGCAGCACCTCGAAGCGACGCTCGTCCGTGTTCGCCACCGGCACCTCCTTCGCGGTCCTCCTGCTACTCACAACGAGTTTACGGACCCGGGAGTGCCCGGCGCGCCCTCCGGTCCCGGCAGCCACGAGTAAATGGCGGGCAAACAATTTTTAATAGCGACGAACCGGGCAACTCGGATCTTCGCTTGCACGGGGAACCGGAACCCGGTTTTCTGCCTCGGAAAGACTATGAACCAGTCGATCCGAAAGCAGTGGCCGACATGAACGCACTTTCTCCCGAAATCGCCGAAATCCGGCAGCGGGCCGCCGAAGCGCAGGAACGGCTGAAGCACGTGTCGGCGACCGCGACGAGCCAGGACGGCGCGGTCACCGCGACCGTCAACACCGCCGGTGCGCTGCAGGAACTCCAGTTCGGCTCCCGCGCGGACGAGATCCCGCGCGCCGCGCTCGCCGCCGCCGTGCTGGCCACCGCCCGGCGCGCCCAGGCCCAGGCGGCGCAGCAGCTGACCGCGATCATGGCCCCGGTGATCGGCGAGCACAGCGACGCGATGAAATTCCTCGAAGAACAGATCCCGGAACCGGAAGTTCCGGAGGAACCGGCCCCGCCTTCGACGCCGCAGCCGCAATTCTTCGACGCCCAGGACGATTCCGCTCCTCCCGCCCGTCCCGCCCGTCCCGCGCGCCCCGCCCGCCCGGCGCCGGACCCGACCGATGACGACGACTACTACGGCGGCGGCTCGTTCCTGGGGAGGAACTGATGGCGGACGGCTACCAAGTCCATCTCGAGGCACTGCAACAGCACAAAAGCGACGTGCAGGACATCGCCGCCGGGGTGCACACGGCAGCGCAGGCCGCGGAACAGGGCCAGGCGCTGGGAGACGACTCCTTCGGCATCGTCGGCCTCCCGTTCGCCGCGGTGATGCAGAGCTTCACCGGGACCGCGAGCATGTTCATCGGCTTGGTCGCCGGTGCCGCCGACGACATCGCCGACCGGCTGGGCTCAGCCCACGACGCGTACCGCGACCACGAAAAACAGACTGTCGGCACCGTCGACGGCGTCGGGAAGGAGCTGCCGGCATGAGCGAGAACCCGCTGGTCGCGACGAGCGAAGCGCCCTCGGGCGCGCTCACCAACATGGGGTCGTCGAGCAACGAGATGGACAATCTCAACGCCCAGACCTCCGGCACCGGGATCTTCAACGACGTCGCCTCGACCATCACCGACGCCCGCGCGGGCGACTGGGGCAACCTGGTCATGGACGGCATCACCGACGGGCTCGACCTGCTCGGCGCCGCGATGGACCCGCTCGGCTCGCTGGCCGCCGCGGGGGTCGGCTGGCTGATCGAGCACATCAGCTTCCTCAAGGAGGGCCTCGACAAGCTCGCCGGCAGCCCGGAGGCAGTCACCGCCAAGGCGACGACCTGGCAGAACATCTCCAAGCAGCTCGACGAGAGCGCGACGCAGTACCAGCAGGCCGCAGCCAAAGTGAAACCCGACTTCCAGGGACAGGGCGGCTCCGCCTACCAGACCACGGCCGCCGGGTACGTCGCCACTCTGAAGGGCGCGTCCGTGCAGGCCAAGGGCACCTCGGTCGGCATGACGATCGCCGCCGCGCTCGTCGGGACCGAGCGCGGCATCATCCGCGACATGATCTCGTCGTTCGTCGGCGAGCTGATCATCAAGGGACTGGCCGCGCTGGCGTCGTCCTGGTGCACGTTCGGCGGGACCGTGGCCGCGTTCATCGCCGACACGGTGGTCGAGGGCGGGATCCTCGCGGAGAAGATCTCCGGCCGGATCGCGAAAGTCGTGGAGCAGCTCGAGAAGCTCGCGCAGAAAGCGGGCAAGGCGAAGGGCGCGATCGAAGACGCCGCGAACGCGCTGCGCAAGCTCGGCAAGAACGCGGGCAAACTGACGGACAAGAGCGTCGACGCGGCCGTCTCCGTCGAGAACAAGGCCACCAAGCTCAAACAGGCCGGTGCGGACTGGGACAAGCTCAGCCGGGCCGAGAAGTGGGAGAAGGCCGGCGAAAAGGCCGAGGACTGGAAGGAAGCGACAGGCGCCAAGCTGCCGGACAACCTGTCCAAGTTCGCCGAACCGAACCGCAGCTTCCTCAACCTGTCGAAGTGGAAGGAAGCCGACGGCGGCGTGCCCAAGTGGAACACCGCCGACACCACCGGCGTCGTGGCCGAAGGGCGGCGGCAGGAGAACGAGCAGATCGACCGCTCGCACGAGTCCGCCGAGTCCTACGAGAAGGAGCACGCCCGCGAAGAGGGCGGCGGCGAAGGCGGCAGTTCTGAGAGCGGCGGTTCCGAAGGCGGTCCTCGATGACAGTGCGGCCCGCTGATCCGGCCGAGGTCGCGACCGCGAATTTGGCCGGGCGGCTGCACCCGTCCCAACGCTCGCTGCTGGTCGGCGGATGGTTCCGGTTCCAGCTCGGACTGGCCGCCGCGCTGATCGTGTTCGCGGTCGTCCTGCCGCTGACCACGAGCATCCTCGACGAGCCGCACCGCGCGCAGACTCTCGGCGCGGCGCCGTTCGTGCTCCTCCTTATCGTGGCCTTGCTGGTCAGTTGCCTCCGCAGCTACCAGAACCTCAGCCGCCCGCTGACCGTCATCACCGGCTGGACCCACAACTTCGAACAGGACGGCCAGTCCCACGCCTACCCGATCTGCGTCCGCCACTACTTCGCCCGCACTTCGCGATGGGAGATGAACGCCGGCGGCACCACCTACCGGCTCACCAAGCCGCAGTTCGAACGCCTCCGACCTGACCGGAACAACACCGTCTGCCTGATCCCGCGCAGCAAAATCGTGGTCAACATCCTCCCAGCGTGACCGGGACCGGCGAGCGGGGAGAACACGTGCGCGAGGAAACCGTGCAGGCGGCCGCCGACCAGGCCAACCGGGAAGGCCGGCTGCATCCGTCCCAGCGGACAATGGTCCTGAACGCGGGCTTCTCGATGGCTGTCGTGTGGATCATCCTGTTTGTCGCAGCCGCGATCATGGCTCCCATCGGCATCGGAGCGAGCAGCGACGAGGTGCGAGGCCTGAACGAACTGCACACCGACGCCGGTCTGCCGCCGGTGTCGTACTGGTCGCTGAACTGGCAGGTGTACCTCCTGACGGTTCTCTTCCTCGCGCTCGCCGTGCTCCCAGGGAGACTTATCTGGCGGCGGCTGGCGGAAGTGCGCAGCGGCAAACTCGACGTGGTGCCCGGCTGGACGCACGACTACGGGCACGTGCACAAGGCGCCTTCCCGCGGGCAGCACGCGATGTACATGTACGAAGTCACCGAGCGCATGACGTTCACCTATTTCGTCGTGCAGGGGAAGTCCCACCGGCTCGACTACGACATGCGGCAGCGGGTGCTCGGCAACCGCACGAACGCCGCGATCCTCACTCCGCGCAGCAAAATCCTGGTCAACGTGGTCGCCGCGTGACCGCGAAGGCCGATCCCGGCGAGGTCGCCGCGGCCAATCTCGCCGGGAGGACGCATCCGAGCCAGCGCGGCGAGGCGCTCGGCTGCCTCTTCCGGGGAGTCTGGGGGTTCGTCGCGATCGAGGTGGCGATCTCGATCGTCGCGGTGGTCAAGTCGGGCTTCACCACGTCCGCGTTGTGGGCAGTGGGGGTCACCGTGGTCATCCTCGGGTGGGCGATCCGGCTCAGCCTGCGGGAGATCGCCGACTTCCGCGCGCCGCTGACAGTCCTCCCCGGGCCGGCGCACGATTTCGGCGCCGGCCCGATCACCGACGACTATCCGGTCGGGTTCAAGCACATCCCGCGCGGGCCGGGCACCACTGAAAAATGGCAGCTTCGCGTGGGCGGCCGCACCCACGCCGTCGGTCCGGATCGAGGGAAGCGGCTGGCCGCCGAGCGGGTCGTCGCGGTGTGCCTGTTCGGGAACAGCGGCTCCGTGGCGAGCATCGTCGGCGAGAACGGCGTGTGGTGAACCCGCGTCACGAGTTCTTCGGGAACCCCAGGTTCACCCCCGCGTGCGAGGTGTCCGGCCAACGGGACGTCACCACCTTCGTCCGCGTGAAGAAGTGGAATCCCTCCGGGCCATACGCGTGCGTGTCGCCGAACAGGGAGTCTTTCCAGCCGCCGAAGGAGTAATAGCCGACGGGGACCGGGATGGGCACGTTGACGCCCACCATGCCTACCTCGACCTCGTTCTGGAAGCGGCGCGCCGCGCGTCCGTCGCCGGTGAAGATGGCGGTTCCGTTGCCGTACGGGTTGGCGTTGATGAGCGCCAGCGCGTCGTCGAAGCTCGTCGTTCGGGCGACGGACAGCACTGGGCCGAAGATTTCGTCGGTGTACACCGCCATACTGGGCGTTACGCGGTCGAAAAGTGTGGGGCCAAGCCAGAATCCGTCGTCCGCGCCGTCTGCTTCCACGCCCCGGCCGTCCATCACCAGTTCCGCGCCTTCGGCGACTCCGGTGTCCACATAGGACGAAACGCGCTCGTGGTGTGCCCGCGTGACCAGCGGGCCCATCTCCGACGACGGTTTGCGGCCGTCTCCGACGCGCAGTTTTCGCATCCGGTCAACGATTTTGGCCACCAGTTCGTCCGCGATCGGCTCGACGGCGACCACCACCGAAACCGCCATGCACCGCTCCCCCGCCGACCCGAAACCGGCCGACACGGCGGCGTCCGCGGCCAGGTCGAGGTCTGCGTCCGGCAGCACGATCATGTGGTTCTTCGCCCCGCCGAGCGCCTGGACGCGCTTACCGTGGCTGGTGCCGGTTTCGTAGACGTAGCGCGCGATCGGAGTCGAACCGACGAACGAGATCGCCTTGACGTCCGGGTGCGCGAGCAGTCCGTCGACCGCGACTTTGTCGCCCTGCAGCACGTTGAACGCGCCGGACGGCAGGCCCGCTTCGGCGAGCAGTTCGGCGATGAACAGCGCCGCGGACGGGTCCTTCTCGCTCGGCTTGAGCACGACGGTGTTGCCGCACGCCAGCGCGTTCGGCACGAACCAGAGCGGCACCATCGCCGGGAAGTTGAACGGCGAGATCACCCCGACCACGCCGAGCGGCTGCGCGATCGAGTAGACGTCGACGCCCGTGGAGGCGTTCTCGCTGAACCCGCCCTTGAGCATTTGCGCCGCGCCGCACGCGTACTCGACATTCTCGATCGCGCGCGCGACTTCGCCCGCCGCGTCCGATTCGACCTTGCCGTGCTCGCTCGTCACGATCTTCGCCAGTTCGTGTTTGCGCGCCTGCAGCAGCTCGCGGAAGGCGAACAGCACGCGCGTCCGCCCGGCGAGCGACGTGCCCCGCCAGCCCGGCAACGCAGCGGTCGCGGCGGCCACCGCTTGGTCCACCTCGGCCGGTCCGGCGAAGTCCACCTGCGCGCTGACCTGGCCGGTCGCCGGGTCGTACACGTCGCCGGTGGGTCCGGTGCCGACGACCGGCTTGCCGTCGATCCAATGGCTGATGCGGTCGGTCACGACGTCCGCTCCTTCCGGTCGGGTGCCCACGAGTCTCCGGGCGAGGCGCCCGGGTCCGCCATCGACAACGTGTACGGACTACCCCTCTCCGCCGTACAGTCTGTGCCCTGCCGGCCAGCAAGGGGGACCGATGTACCCGACCGTCGCCGAGGCGCTCGCGTTGCCGGTGCTGCGCCAGGGCTGTCCGCGCGTCGTCGCGGGCAGCACCGGGCTCGAGCGGCGGGTCCGCTGGGCGCACGCGGCCGAGGTCGCCGACATCGCGCATCTGCTGCGCGGCGGAGAACTCGTGCTCACCACGGGCGTCGCGCTCCCGGATGACGACGCGACGCTGACCCGGTACGTCGCTGACCTCGCCGAAGTCGGTGTCGCGGGCCTGGTCGTCGAGCTGGTGCGGCACTGGAACGACCGGCTGCCGCGCGCCCTCGTCACCGCGGCCGAGCAGCGCGGCTTGCCGCTGGTGACGCTGTCTCGCGAGACGCGGTATGTCGCGGTGACCGAGGCAGTGAACGGAATGATCGTGGACGCGCAGCTCGCCGAGCTTCGGGCGGCGGAACGGGTGCACGAAACGTTCACGTCGCTGACCGTCGCCGGAGCCGAGCCCGCCGCGGTGCTGGCCGAGGTGGCGCGAATGACCGAACAGCCGGTCGTGCTGGAAACCCTCGAACACGAAGTCCTCGCCTACGACACAGCCGGCACGGACCCGGGCGAGCTGCTGATCGGCTGGCCAGCGCGGTCGCGGGTGGTACAGCTCGGCGAGCGCACCGGTTACCACTCGGCGGCGGGCTGGCTAGTCACCGTGGTCGGCGCGCGCGGGCACGACTGGGGACGGCTGGTGCTGGTGTGCGCCGAGCCGCCGCCGCACCGGTACCAAGTGGTCGCCGAACGAGCGGCGTCCGCGCTCGCGGTGCACCGTCTCGTCGCGCGCGACTCCGACACGCTCGAACGGCAAGCGCACCGCGCAGTGTTGACCGAGCTGCTGAATTCGCCCGCGCCGACGGCAGAAATCCTCGCGCGCTCTTCTGCACTCGCGGTGCCGCTGACGGGACGGCAGTTGGTCGGTCTCGCGGTACGGCCGCGCATCACCGCAACGACGCGACCGACGCTGTCTACGCCGCCGCTTTTGCGCGAGCTCGCTGAAGCCACCGCGCTCGCGACGCGCCGCGCGAAGGTGTCCGCGCTGGTGTCGACCGACGAGACTGCCGTACGCGCGCTTCTCGCGCTCTCGCCAGAAGCCAACGCCGACGCTGTGCTTCAGCGCCTAGCCGCCGACATTCACGACGCGCGCGCTTCCGCTCCCGCCGCGCTCGGCGTAGGCACGACGGTCACTGGACCTGCTGAGGCACAACGCACTTTGGTCGAAGCCGCGCACGTCGCTGCCGCCGCCCTCGACGAGCACGACGGCCAACCGTTCCACCGTCTCAAGGATGTTCGGCTACGCGGGCTGCTGCACCTTCTCGCCGACGACGAACGCGTACACGCCTTCGCGGCGCGAGAACTGGGCCCGCTCCTGGAACGCGACGCCGCTTCCGGAAGCCGCCTCGTTCCGGCACTGCGGCACTACTGCGCGCATGGCGGCAACAAGTCCGCCGCAGCCGTCGCCGCCCACACTTCGCGGACGGCTTACTACCAGCAACTCGCCCGCATCGAACAGGTGCTGGGAGTGCGACTGGAAGATCCGGAGTCGATGTTGTCGCTGTACGTGGCGTTACTCGCGCACGACCTCGGGAGCGCCACCCGTCCGAGCGAGGAAAACCCACCCGGACGAGGAGCACAGTGATCGGGCTCGGCGAGCCGATATCCCTCATATGGTGTTCTCTTCCTTCGCTCCGGTCGCCGCCGCTCTGATCGGATTCGGCGGCGTGGCCGCCCCGCAGGTCCCGGAGTCCGTGCTGCAGCTGACCGTCCACGAGACTTCCGGGCGCGTCACGAGCGCTTCCCTGACCTGC
This sequence comes from Amycolatopsis sp. NPDC059235, assembly GCF_042754125.1. Taxonomy (NCBI): domain Bacteria; kingdom Bacillati; phylum Actinomycetota; class Actinomycetes; order Pseudonocardiales; family Pseudonocardiaceae; genus Amycolatopsis; species Amycolatopsis sp. NPDC059235. Next base: position 91,272 of record NZ_JBHZAG010000004.1, on the reverse strand, counting down.
GACCCCACCGGCGGCACGCACCGCCACCGCGACACCGCCTGCGCGACGCTCACCGCGGCCAACGGCGATTTCGCCCGCATCGCCCCGCATCGGCAGAAATGCACGATGATCTACTCGCCGGTGGACGTCACGGCGCTGGGCAGCTGGCGGGGCACGCGGGTGACCTACCGCGCGACGTACCCGAACAAGTGCGCGGCGGACAGCCAGTCGAACGGGGTGTTCGCGCTTTAGGCCGCGCGGCCCGGCGGTCGCGAACGGCGAACGCCGCCGGGCCGCTTCCGGCGGGCAGCGGCGGAATCGGTTGCCGCACCGAACAATTCGGTAGGGAGCCGCCGCGATCCCGCGTAGGCTGCGGCGTCGTGCTGGCCCCGACGACCTTCCGCGAGCTCTGCTTCGTCGTGCACGACCACACCGGCCCGGCGTTGTTCTCCGACGTGCTTTCCCCGTGGCTCGACGAGCACGCGGCCGCCGCGCGCGAACTGCTCGCCCCGCTGGCGGTCTGCGGAGAATGGCAGCGGACGGAATACGTCTGGGGCGACCTGCTCGAGCAAGCGTACGCACTCAGCCGGATCAGCGATCTCCTGCTGCTGGGCTTCCAGCCCGGTCTTCCGGACGGAACCGAAACACCGTGGGCGCACCGGTTGCACCTGCCCGAGCACGAAGTGCGCGTCACCGCGGAGGAGTACCTCAGCTTCTTCTCCGCACTGGGCCTGCGACAGGCCGAGGTCGCGCGGTTCGATCCGTTCTTTCACGAGATCGCGGCCGTCGAACAGAGCGAGGATCCGGACGCGCCGATCGAGATCGTCGCCGAGCGGTGGCCGTGCCTCATGCTCGGCGAACTGCTGTTCGGCCGGGCCGGCGTCGCCGTGCGGGCCGGGGAACGCCGCGCGGCAGCCGGGATCGCGGACCGGTCGATGCTGGAGGATTCGTTCCTCCGTCGCGACTACCTGACCGCGGACGCCTACCGGTTCAACATCGACGCGAACCTGGACATCGACGAAGAAAACCCGTTCAGCGACGAGGAACTGACCCCGGCGGAGCGCCGCGACCTGGTGCGCCATCGCTGCGCGGTGCGCCGCTCCGAGCACCTCCCGCAGCACGAAAACCCGGTGCTCGGCTGGCGGCTGACCGTGCCCCGGACCTGAAACCGGCCCGTCATTCGCACGGCGCCTGCGACCGGACGATCTCCCGGGCCCGGGAGCGGCCTAAGTTCCAGGCAGGCCAAGGGTCGTCCGCGAGAGACACGACGATCGGCCGCAACAGGCAGGCCGCGTCGGGGCGGCGCTGCGCCACTACCGGAGCCACATCCGCGGAAAACCGGCTCAGATAATGGACGTCGAGCGGTTTGCCGTGCGCCGCCCGGTCCAGGTTGGCGTCGGCGATCAAGCCTTCCGGGTTCGCCGCGGCCAACCCCAGCAGCGCCAGCGCCCCGGTCGCGATCGCCGCCCGGGGCAGCCAGGTCGCGCGGAACGTGCCCAGCGTGGCAACCGTCAGGAGGAACACCACGCCCAGCCAGATCTCGCAGACCTCCACCACCAGGCGCAGCACGGTGAACCCGTAAGCCTCCTGGTAGGTCCACATGCGACTCAACGCCGACAGCACCAGCACCAGGCTCAGCACCGCCAAGGCGCCGAGCAGCGCACGCAGCAGAATCCGGTCGGAGCGGCTGGCTTTCGGAGCCCAGCGCAGTGCCGCGGTGACGATGCCGAGCGTCAGGACGGTGCAGGCGCAGAGCTGCCAGAAGCCGCTGCGGGCGTAGTCGGCCGAGGTGAGACCGTCGGTGCGGAGGACGTAGTCCGTGCCGCCGAAGAGGGCTACCGCCTGCACCAGAACGTAGGCGGTGAACAAGACCGCCAGCGTGGCCAACGCCGCCGTCCACAGTAGACGGTCGCCGACGGTGGCCGTCCGGTTTTCCCGTTCCGGCAACGGATCCGCGGAGATCAGGAAGGCACCGGCGATACCGCCGAAGGTCACGGCGAACACCAACGCCCACTGGAAAACCGAATCAGGCCGGACGGTCGGGACGAGGTCGCCGACGAAGTGCGCGAAGTTGTCGTCCGCGCTGATCAGCAGCGGGAGGAACACGACCACCACCAACGCCGACACCAGCACCGCCGCGAAAACCCGCGGTCGGCCTCGTCCCTGACGCCGCGCGCGGCGAAGCACCCACGGCACCGCGCGGAAAGCTTCGAGGGGAATCGCGAGGGCGTCGTAGGTGGTGCCGTGCACGGTTCGCCTGCCGACCACAGCGAGCGACGCCGCGACTCCCGCCGCCAGCACGCACAGCACGAACAACCAGTCCGCCGCCCGCACCGCTCCGACGCCCAGCAGCGCGATCGCCAGCACTCCCCACCCCGCGCGACGCCATCGCAAACCCGGCCCCACCCGCACGACCAGCACCGCGATGGCCGCCAGCACCGCCGACAACACCCATCCGGCCCCCGGCCGATCGACCGGCACCAGCGCCGCGGCGACCACGGCGACGGCCACCGCCGCCAGCCTCGCCCCTCCCGGCACCGCGGCCTCGGCCCGCGCGAACAACGGCCGCGGTCCCGGACGCCGCTGGTCGATCACCACAACCCCGGGCGGAACGGCGTGCGCGGGCCGGACTTCGACGTCCTCGGACATGAAACCTCTCTTCGCATTGGCAAATATCGGACGGGATTTCGCTCCCGCCAAGGAGAAATGGGGAGGTTCAGGAGAGCGTGGGGGCTGGGTGCTTCACCGGAGGCGCTGCGGGAACGGAAGCGCCCGGCCAGCGAAGATCCGCGCACCGGCCAGCCAGCTGACCACCGCGCTCAACCGCCGGGGTCAGCGAACACCTGGCCAGTCGACCGCCGCGCTCAACAACCGACCTCAGCACCCAGCCAGTGCTTCCCCCATCACCTTGAGCCCAGTAGTGCCGTCGAGCAGCGCACCACCGCAGCCAGCCACTCGGCCCGCCCGCTCGTCTCCAGCACGGACGCCGAAGCAAACCCGTCAAGCAGGCAACGTCACCCGGATCCGGCACCCCGGCCCGCCGCCCCCAGCGGCACGACCGGGTTCCGCGTCGACCACCGCGACCGTCCCGCCGTGCAGTTCCACCACCCACCGCACGATCGCCAGCCCGAGCCCGGTCCCGCCGCCCCCGGCGCGTTCTCCCCGGGTGAACCGCTCGAACACCCGGTCCCGGTCGGGTTCCGCGATCCCCGGCCCCTGGTCGTGCACCTCGATCCGCGCCTCCCCGGCCTCGACGCGCGCCAACACCGCCACTTCTCCCCCGGCCGGACCGTGCCGCGCGGCGTTCTCCAGCAGGTTCACCACGACCTGGTACAGCCGCTCCCGGTCGGCGGGCACCGTCGCACCCGGCGGGCTCACCGAGACGGTGAACCGGACTCCCCGTCCCGCCGCCGCGGCCATCGCCTCCGCCTCGGCGGCGACTTCGGCCAGCAGGTCCGCCAGGTCGACCGTCGATCGGTCCAGCGGCAGGGTTCCGGCGTCGATCTGCGACAGGTCCAGCAGTTCGGTGACCAGCCTGCCCAGGCGTTCGGTCTGGTGCAGCGCGGTGCGCAGCGTCGCGGGATCCGGCGAGGCGACGCCGTCCACCAGGTTCTCCAGGACGGCGTTGAGCGCGGTGATCGGCGTCCGCAGTTCGTGCGAGACGTTCGCGATCAGTTCCCTGCGCTGCTGGTCCGCAGTGGACAGATCGGCGGCCATCTGATTGAAGGCCGCGGCCAGCGAGCCGACCTCGTCGCGCGCGGTGGCGCGGATCCGCCGGGTGTAATCGCCTTTCGCCATTTCGCCCGCCGCGGCGGTCATTTCGCGCAGCGGACGGGTCATGCCGTGCGCCAGGATCTGCGACGTCACCAGCGCGATGACCATGGCCATCACCGTCGTCTGCGGCGGCAGCCAGCCGATCTGGTACCGGAAAAACCCGAACGCGATCCCGCCGGACGCCACCATCAGGATCGCCAGCTTCAGCTTCACCGACCGGATCGGGTCGAGCGGCCGAGGCAGCAGATCGACGGCTTTCGCCACCAGCACTCTCACGCGGGAACCTCCAACGCGTATCCGACGCCGTGCACCGTCCGGATCAAATCGGCCCCCAGTTTCCGCCGCAACGCCTTGATGTGGCTGTCCACCGCCCGGGTGCCGGCTCCGGTTGCCTGCACGTCCCAGTCCCACACCTCGCTCAGCAGCCGTTCCCGCGGCTGCACTGCACGCGGCCGGCGCGCGAAATGCACCAGGAGGTCGAATTCGATCGGCGTCAACTGGGCGGGTTCGCCCCCTCGGCGAACCCGCCGTTCGGCGATGTCGATCTCCAAATCCCCCAGCACGATCCGCTCCTCCGCCGCGGCCGAAGACCGCTCCACCCGCCGCAGCAACGCCTGGATCCGCGCGGACAGCACGCGCATCGAGAACGGCTTCGTGAGGTAGTCGTCCGCACCGACGCCGAGGCCCACCAGCAGGTCGGTCTCGTCGGCGCGCGCGGTGAGCATCAGCACCGGCACCGGCCGTCGCGCCTGGATCCGGCGGCACACCTCGAGACCGTCGAAACCGGGCAGCATCACGTCGAGAACCACCAGGTCGGGACTGGTCGCCGCCTCCGCCTCGACCGCCGCCGGACCGTCGTGCGCGACCGTCACGGAGAACCCCTCCGCGCTCAGCCGGGCATCGATCGACGCGGCGATGGTGAGGTCGTCCTCGACGACCAGCACCCGTCTTCCCCCGTTGTCCATGCCGCCGACTTTAAGCAATCGCCGTGGAGGCCATCCGGGTGAGCTGTGGAGATCCGGTGGAGATGTTTCCGCCGTTTTGCCCGGACGTCACCAGCAGGTTGTGACGTACGTCATGCACCCCGGCGCGGTTCGGCGCAATCGACAGACTGCGCCAAGGGCGTCCGAACAGTGAACAGTCTGTCTCTGCCCCCGGCCCCCGCCCGGCGCGCAGGATTCCGCAATGGAGCCGACGACACGTGAGCACAGCCGGGTGGACCTCGGCGACGTGCGGGCGCTGCGAGGCAGCCGGTTCTTCAACGACGAACTGGCCCCGGTCCCGGTCGAGAAGCGGACCTGGACGACCTACAACTATTTCGCGCTGTGGATGGGGATGGCGCACAACATCCCCTCGTACGCACTGGCCGCGTCGCTCATCGCGCTCGGCATGAACTGGCTGCAAGCGCTGATCACGATCACCATCGGGAACCTGATCGTGCTCGCGCCGATGCTGCTCAACAGCCACGCGGGCACCAAATACGGCATCCCGTTCCCGGTGTTCGCCCGCGCGTTCTACGGCCTGCGCGGAGCGAACCTCGCCGCGTTGCTGCGCGCGTTCATCGCCTGCGGCTGGTTCGGCATCCAGACCTGGGTGGGCGGCGAGGCGATCTACGTGATCGTCGGACGCCTCGCCGGATCCGGCTGGCGCGATTCGGCGGTGATCGCCGGGCAGCACTGGACGCTGTGGCTGTCGTTCGCGGTGTTCTGGCTCGTGCAGATGCTGATCATCTGGCGCGGCATGGAAGCGGTCCGCAAGTTCGAGAACTGGACCGCGCCGCTGGTGTCGGTCGGGTTCCTGATCCTGCTCGGCTACGTGCTGGTGAAGGCGGGCGGGCTCGGCCCGATCCTGCACGACAGCGGGAAGCTCGGCTGGGGGCCGGGGTTCTGGAAGGTGTTCGCGCCGTCGCTTATGGCGATGATCGCGTTCTGGTCGACGCTGTCGCTGAACATGCCGGACTTCACCCGCTTCGGCGGCAGCCAGCGCAAGCAGATGCGCGGCCAGATCCTCGGGCTGCCGACAACCATGACGTTCATCGCGGTCGTCGCCATCCTCACCACGTCCGGCGGGCACGTGCTCTACGGGCAGGACATCTGGGACCCGGCGCAGCTGGCGGACAAGTTCTCCAGCCCGGTCGTGGTGGTCGTCGCGCTGGTCGCGCTGGTGCTGGCGACGATTTCGGCCAACCTGGCGGCGAACGTCGTCAGCCCGTCTTACGATTTCTCCAACGCCTTCCCGAAACGGATCACCTTCGCCCTCGGCGGGCTGATCACCGGCGTGATCGGCATCCTGATCCAGCCGTGGCGGCTCTACTCCGACCCGGACATCTACATTTTCGCCTGGCTCGGCTTCTACGGCGGGCTGCTCGGCGCGGTCGCCGGGGTGCTCGTCGCCGGGTACTGGGTGGTGAAGCGGACGCGGCTGAAGCTGGCCGACCTGTACCTGCCGAGCGGGCAGTACTGGTTCACCGCGGGCTGGCATTGGCGCGCGCTCGTCGCGACCCTGATCGGCGCGGTGCTCGCGGTCGGCGGCGCCTACGGCGGTCCGTTCCCGGCAGATGGCCTGATTCCTTTCCTGAAGCCTTTGTACGACTACAACTGGGCAGTGGGATTCGTCGGCGCTTTCGTCGCCTACATCCTGTTCAGCCTTCCTTTGAACGCGCACCGGAACGAGGAGGAAACCAGTGTCTGACACGGTCCGAGCCGGCTTGATCCAGCAGCGGTGGACGGGTGACAAGGAGTCGATGATCGCGAACGCGGTCGATGCCATCGGCAAGGCGGCTTCGCAGGGCGCGCAGGTGGTGTGCCTGCAGGAACTGTTCTACGGCCCGTATTTCTGCCAGGTGCAGGACGCGGATTTCTACTCCTACACCGAAGCCATTCCGGACGGTCCGACCACGAAGCTCATGCAGGAGGTCGCCGAGCGACACGGCGTGGTGCTCGTGGTGCCGATGTACGAACAGGAACAGCCGGGCGTCTACTACAACACCGCGGCGGTGATCGACGCCGACGGGAAATACCTCGGAATGCACCGCAAGAACCACATTCCGCAGGTGAAGGGGTTCTGGGAGAAGTTCTACTTCAAGCCGGGCAACCTCGGCTATCCGGTCTTCGACACCGCGGTCGGCCGGATCGGCGTGTACATCTGCTACGAACGGCACTTCCCTGAAGGCTGGCGCGCGCTCGGGCTCGCCGGGGCGCAGATTGTGTTCAACCCGTCGGCGACGAGCCGCGGGCTGTCCGAGTACCTGTGGCGGCTGGAGCAGCCCGCCGCCGCGGTAGCGAACGAATACTACGTAGGCACGATCAACAGGGTCGGCGTGGAACCGCTGGGCGACAACGACTTCTACGGACAATCATACTTTGTGGACCCACGCGGCCAGCTCGTCGGCGAGGCGGCGTCGGACACCGAAGAGGAGATCGTGGTCCGCGATCTCGACATGGGCAGGCTCGCCGAGGTCCGCGATCTGTGGCAGTTCTACCGCGACCGCCGCCCGGACAGCTACGGCCCGCTCGCGGAGGCCTGATGACTACCCTGATCCGAGGCGGGCAAGTAGTTTCGCCGTCCGGCGCGGTCACCGCCGACGTGCTGGTGGACGGCGAAACCATCGCGGCGGTAGGCGCTCCCGGCACGCTGACCGGCGACGAAACTCTTGACGCGACCGGCAAGTACGTGCTGCCTGGCGGAATCGACGCGCATACGCACATGGAAATGCCGTTCGGCGGCACGCATTCCGTCGATTCCTTCGAGACCGGCACCATCGCCGCCGCGTGGGGCGGGACGACGACGATCATCGACTTCGCCGTGCAGGCCAAGGGAACGTCATTGTTGTCCACACTGGACAAGTGGCATTCCAAAGCGGACGGCAACTGCGCGATCGACTACGGGTTCCATATGATCGTGTCGGACGTCAACGACTCCAGCTTGAAGGAGATGCGGGCGTGCGTCGACGGCGGCGTCGGCAGCTTCAAGATGTTCATGGCCTACCCCGGCGTTTTCTACTCCACCGACGGGGAAATCCTGCGCGCCATGCAGCAGGCGCGCGAGATCGGCGCGACGATCATGATGCACGCGGAAAACGGCATCGCGATCGACGAGCTGGCCGCGCAGGCAGTCGCCGCCGGGCACACTGACCCAGTTCAGCACGGCTTGACCCGCCCGCCCGAACTGGAAGGCGAGGCGACCTCACGGGCGATCCGGCTCGCCAAGGTGACCGGATCACCGCTGTACATCGTGCATTTGTCGGCTTCACAGGCGCTCGCCGCGGTCGCCGAAGCACGGGATAATGGGCAGAACGTCTTCGCCGAGACCTGCCCGCAGTATCTCTACCTGTCCATTGAGGACTTGGCGAAACCCGATTTCGAGGGTGCCAAGTTCGTCGCCTCCCCGCCGCTGCGGGAGAAATCGCACCAGGCCGACCTGTGGCGCGGGCTGCGTACGAACGACCTGTCCGTGGTGTCCACCGACCATTGCCCGTTCTGCTTCAAGGACCAGAAAGAGCTGGGACGCGGCGACTTCCGGGCGATCCCGAACGGAATGCCGGGCGTCGAGCACCGGATGGACCTGCTGCACCAGGGCGTCGTCGCGGGCGAGATCTCGCTGGGCCGCTGGGTCGAGACGTGCTCGGCGACGCCCGCGCGGATGTTCGGGCTGTACCCGCGCAAGGGCGTGATCGCGGCGGGTTCGGACGCCGACATCGTGGTGTACGACCCTTCCGCGACCCAGACCCTGTCCGCGGCGACCCATCACATGAACGTGGACTACTCGGCGTACGAAGGCTTTTCGCTCACCGGAAAAGTCCACACTGTACTGTCGCGCGGCCGGGTCGTGGTGTCGCCGGACGGCTTCCACGGCAGCCCCGGGCACGGAAAATTCCTTTCCCGCGAACTCAATCAATACTTGAATTGAGGGCCGCCTGATGGATTTCGGGATCGTGCTGCAGACCGACCCGCCCGCGGCGGAGGTCGTGCGGATGATGAAGGCCGCCGAGGACGCCGGGTTCCGGTACGGCTGGACGTTCGACTCGTGCGTGCTGTGGCAGGAACCGTTCGTGATCTACGCGCGGATCCTGGAAGCGACGTCCGCGCTGGTCGTGGGGCCGATGGTGACCAGCCCCGGCACCCGGGACTGGTCGGTGATGGCGTCGACCTTCGCGACGCTCAACGACATGTTCGGCAACCGCACGGTGTGCGGCATCGGCCGCGGCGACTCCGCACACCGGGTCGTCGGGAGGCCACCGTCCACTTTGGCCACCGTGCGGGAATGCATGCGCACGGTGAAAGACCTCGCCGAAGGCCGCGAAGTCACGATGAACGACACCGCGGTCCGCATTCCGTGGATCCGCGGCGGACGGCTGGAAATGTGGATGGCCGGGTACGGCCCGAAGGCACTGCAAACCGTCGGCGAACACGCGGACGGCTTCATCCTGCAATGCGCCGACCCGGCCATCGCCCGCTGGACCATCGGCGCGGTCCGAGACGCCGCCCGCGCCGCCGGCCGCGACCCCGGCGGAATCACGATCTGCGTCGCGGCTCCCGCGTATGTCGGCGAAGACCTGGCACACCAACGGGAACAGCTGCGCTGGTTCGGCGGAATGGTGGGCAACCACGTCGCGGACCTGGTGTCCCGCTACGGCTCGTCCGGCCCGGTGCCGCACGAACTGACCGATTACATCCGCGAGCGCGAAGGCTACGACTACTCCCACCACGGCCGCGCCGGCAACCCGTCGACCGCGTTCGTCCCAGACGAAATCGTGGACCGATTCTGCTTGCTCGGCCCAGCGTCGGCGCACATCGCACGGCTGGAGGAATTGGCGGAGCTGGGGGTGGACCAGTTCGCGCTGTACCTGATGCACGACGAGCGGGAGGAGACGTTGGCGGCTTATGGGGCGCAGGTGATTCCCAAGCTGACCGCGTGACCCCAAACCTTCCGCTTGACGAAGAGATGCAGCGACAGGAAGGGAATTAACCATCTCGGAAGCGCTCTGGCGTGTTGCCCAAGAACAAGAATCAGTTTCACGACTTCGGTAACAGCACTGCCGAACCCGCCGATCTCATGATCACGAAAACCTTGACACGAGGACGGCTGGGGACATGGACATCGCGGAGCGCGCGCAGGCGCTGGCACTGAAGATCCGCAAGCACAAAGACAGCATCCAAACCGAGGAGGCGACCAAGAACGCCTTTGTGATGCCGTTCATCAGCACGGTCCTCGGCTACGACGTGTTCAACCCGGCCGAGGTGATCCCGGAGTTCACCGCGGACGTCGGGATCAAAAAGGGCGAGAAGATCGACTACGCGATCGCCCACGACAACCAGATCCAGGTCCTCGTCGAAGCTAAGAAGATCAACGACCCGCTCCGGATCGAGCACGCCTCCCAGCTCTTCCGGTACTTCTCCGTCACCAACGCGAGAATCGCGATCCTGACGAACGGCGAGGTGTACGAGTTCTACACCGATCTGGACGCACCCAACCGGATGGACGCGAAACCCTTCCTGGTACTGGACTTCGCCGACATCGACGAGACGCTGCTGCCGGAACTCGCCAAGCTGACCAAAGAGTCCTTCAACCTCGATTCGGTGATCAGCACCGCGGGCGAACTCAAGTACATCGGCCAGCTCAAGCGCATTCTGGCGACTCAGTTCAAGCAGCCAGAAGACGAGTGGGTCCGCTTCCTCACCACTCGGGTGTACGAGGGTTCTTTCACCCAGCGCGTCCGCGACCAGTTCCTGCCGCTGGTCGAGAAGGCGGCCCGCCAGTTCCTGAACGAACAGGTGAACGACCGGCTCAAGAATGCCTTGGGCGGACCGGACTCCTACGTCAGCGTCACGAGCGGCGCCGCTTCGGACGCGGAACCGGTCCCTGCCGCCGAACCCGCTGCCACTGCCGAAGAGACCGCTGATCGGGACATCGTCACCACCGAGGAAGAACTAGAGGGATACCGGGTGGTCCGGGCGATCGTGTGCGGACAGGTCGCTCCGGAACGAGTCGTGGCCAGGGACAACAAGAGCTACTTCAGCGTCCTGCTGGACGACAACAACCGGAAGCCGATCGCGCGGTTGTGGTTCAACCGGACGAAGAAGTACCTGGGGATCTTTGACGAAGCGAAGACGGAAACACGGGTTCCCCTCGACCGTACCGAGGACATCTACCGGCACGCCGAGCACCTTCGCCGCACCGTCGCACGCTATCTCGAAAGCGGGACCGGCAGTGGACAATCTCCGGTCGAGAACGGCGCCGTGACAGCTCTGTAAAGGATCAGTCCAGCATCGCCTGGTACACCAGCTGCCGCAGCTGCTGCCGGATCGGATGGGTCGACGACGGCAGCAGCTGTGTGTAGAACGCCACCGTCAGGTCCTCGTCCGGATCCACCCAGAACGCCGTCGACGCGGCCCCGCCCCACGCGTATTCGCCAGGCGTGGCAAGGGTTTTCGCCTTCACCGAGTCGATCAGGACCGAGAACCCCAACCCGAAGCCGTACCCGTCGAAAGGCATCTCCGCGAACAGCGGCCGCCCGTACGCCTCCAGATCCACATGCCCCGGCAAGTGGTTGGCCGTCATCAGATCCACTGTGCGCGGGCTCAGAATCCGCACGCCGTCGAGCTCTCCGCGGCGCAGCAGCATCTGCGTGAACCGGTGATAATCAGCCGCCGTCGAGACGAGGCCGCCGCCGCCCGAGAGGCACGCCGGGCGCGACGTACCCACTGCGCCGAAGGCGTCGTTGCGGACCAGCTTCTTCGTCCCGGGCGCAGGCAGATACAGAGCCGCCAGACGGTCCGTGTCCGAGGTCCAGAAGGCCGTGTCAGTCATGCCCAGCGGGCCGAAGATCCGCTCGGCGAACACCTCGTCGAGCGGCTTCCCCGCCAGCACCTCGACCAATCGGCCCAGGACGTCGCTGGCCACCGAGTAGTTCCACTCCGCGCCCGGCTGGAACACGAGCGGGAACCGCGCCCACGCCTTGGTGCACTCCGCCAGATCCAGCCCCGGCGGCGTGCCCCATTCGTACCCGCCCGCGCGGTAGATCGCGTCGGCCGGGTGCGTGTGGTGGAAGCCGTAGGTGAGGCCCGCGGTGTGCGAAAGCAGGTGCCACAGCCGGATCGGTTCGGTCGCCGGCTCGGTGACCGGAGCCAGCGCCGAACCTTTCACGTACACCCGCGGCTCGGCGAATTCCGGCAGCCACCGCGAGATCGGGTCAGTGAGGTCGATCAGGCCTTCCTCGACGAACGTCATCGCCGCCACCGAGGTGACCGGCTTCGTCATCGAGAAGATCCGCCAGATCGTGTCGGTCTCCACCGGCGCACCGGCCTCGACGTCGCGCGCGCCGTGCGACGCGACGTGCACGATCCGGCCGTGCCTGCTCACCACCGCGAGGAAGCCCGGCAGCAAGCCGTCGTCCACGTACCGGGCGAAATGCCGGTCGATCCGCCGCAGCCGTGCCCCGTCGAAACCCGCGTCGGCCGGATCGGCCTCCACCTTCACCTCGGTCGCCATGGCGGCGACCTTACGCCGAAGCAGCCGACTTTCGCTCCGCTGCCTTTTCCTCGCGCCAGGCCTCGTCGTTCTTGCCCTCGCGCCAGTATCCGGACAGCGACACCGCGTCCCGCGCGACGCCGCGGTCGTCGAACAGGTACCGCCGCAGCTCCCGCACGAAGCCGGCCTCGCCGTGGACGAACGCGTGCACGTCCTGGCCAGGCCACGGCAGCGCCTTCACCGCGGCGACCAGATCGTCGGCCGCCGAGCGATGCAGCCAGGTGACCTGCGCGTCGGCCTTCGTCGCGAGCGGCTGGTGCTCCGACTTGTCCGCCACCAGCAGGAACACGTGCGCCAACGCTCCCGGCGGCAGCGCCTCGAGCGCGGCGGCGATGGCGGGCACCGCCGATTCATCACCCACCAGCAGGTGCCAGTCGGCGTCGGCGCGCGGCGCGTACGCCCCGCCCGGACCGGCCAGCAACAGCTCGTCACCAGGCTGTGCGCGCTGCGCCCACGGCCCGGCCAACCCCTCGTCGCCGTGCACCACGAAATCGAGCACCAGTTCGCCCGCCGCCTCGTCGTACGAGCGGACCGTGTACGTGCGCAACCGCGGCGCGTGCTCGCGCGGCAGTTCCTCGCGGATCCGGTTCAGGTCGAACGGCTCCGGATACTCCACCCCGTCCACCTTGAAGATCACCTTCACGTACGCGTCGGTGAACTCGTTCGGGCGGAAATCGCGGAGCCCCTCGCCGCCGGCCACGATCCGGATCATGTGCGGGGTGAGGTGCTCCTTGCGCAGCACCTCCAGCCGCACCGCGGTCCTCCCCTTGCGCGCCGGACCTTCGGCCATCGAACACCCCTATTTCAGTAAGGTTTACCTAAGTCGCGTCCCCCACGGTACGCGCCCTCACCCGTTCCGCCCAGTGCCGCCGTCCCCGAGTTCCGCGAGCATTGCCCGGAAACCCGCCCCGACCCGGTCCCGGTACCCGGCGAAAAGCCGGTTCGCCAGCAGTACTGCCCACCACTGCCCGGTGGCGGCGTTCCGGACGCGGTGAGTGACGCGAGACCCGGCCGGATCGTCGGCGACCTCGTACTCCCCGCGGTACCACCAACCGCCCTGCGCGGCCAGGAACCGGCGCGAGCGGTCGACTTCCAGCTTCATCGCGTAACCCGAAGCCGTCAACTGCCTTTCCAGCCGCGCGAACACCTCTGTCGGCGCGGCCGGAACGACTCCGGAGACCTCGACGATCGTTCTCATGCTTCCCACGGCTTCGAGACCCGCGTGTTCTGGAACGCGGTGATCTGCCAGCCCTCGTCGCCCCGCACCATCACGTAGGTCAACGAGCTCTCGCGCCCCTCGGCGGCCGGGTCGTCGCCCCCGGTCAGCGACGAGCCGCCGCCGGTCACGACGACCGCGACGTCGTCCCGCAGGAACCGCACCCGCGGCTCGCCCCAGCCGGTGAGCTTCGAACCTTTCAGCGGCCCCTGGAACAGCTCGCGGTGCGAGTCCACGATCGCCTGGCGGCCGACGGACCGAAGCCCGAAGAACGTCACGTAATCGGCGTCTTCGGTGAAGCAGTTGCCGTAAGCGTCGGCGTCTCCGCTGTTCCAGGCGTCGGCGAGACGAGTGAGGACACACAGGACTTCTTCGTGCTGCGACATGCTTATCTCCTTAACGAACGTCGTTCGCGTACGAGACAAGTTGTACTCACGAACACCGTTCGCGTCAAGCGCGGGGTTCGTCTAGGCTTCGGGGATGACCGCACCGCCCCCGCCCTGGCGCCGGACGCCGAGCCCGCGCCGGCGCGCCGCGAAGCAGATGCTGTCGCAGGAACTGATCGTGAAAACCGCGCTCGAAATCCTCGCCGCCGAGGGCATTGACGCCGTCTCGATGCGCCGGGTCGCGCAGCAACTGGAGACCGGGCCCGCGTCGCTGTACGCGTACGTGGCCAACAAAGAGGAACTGGACGAACTCCTGCTCGACGCGGCGCTGAGCGAGGTGCCGTGCCCCGAGCCGGATCCGCAGCGGTGGACCGAACAGGTCAAAGAGCAAGTGCGGCACCAGATCCGGGCGATGATGGCGTATCCGGGCATCGCGAAAGTCGCGTGGCAGACGCCGATTCCAGTGACGCCGAATTCGTTGCGGCAGGGCGAAATCATGCTTCAACTGCTGCGCGCGGGCGGCCTCGATCTCAAGCAGGCGGTGTTCGCGGGCGACGCGTTGAGCACGTACGCCAAGGCATTCGCGTACGAAGCGAGCGGCTGGACGTTCGGCGATTACGACCCGGAAAAAATGAGCGAACGCGGGCAGCAGATGGCGGAGTACATGCAGTCGCTGCCCGCGAGCGCCTTCCCGAACCTGTTGCAGGCCAGGGAATTCTTCACCGAGGAGACCAGCCAGCCCCGGCTCGAATTCGCCTTGGAGGCGTTCGTGGCCGGGCTGGCGGCGATGGTCAGAAAGTGAGCACGATCTTGCCGCGCGTGTGACCCTGTTCCAGCTCGCGGTAGGCGGCTTGGACCTCGGCCAGCGGATACGTCGCGGCGATCTCGACGTCGAGCAATCCCTTGTCCGCCAACGCGACGAGGTCGCGCATGACCTCGGCGCTCGCCCCGGCGATGTTGCCCTCGGTCTTCACCCGGTACGTCTCGGCGGCGTCGAAATCGACCACCGTGTCGATCCGTCCGGGGTAGACGCCGAGCCGCAAGGCGAGTTCGACGTAACCGTCGCCGTAAGTGTCGACGAACGCGTGCACCTGGTCGCCAGTCAGCTCGCGGAGCCGCTCTTCGAGCCCTTCGCCGTACGCGATCGGGACAATGTCGTGCTCGCGCAACCACTCGTGGTTCGCTTCGCTGGCAATGCCGATCACAGTCGCGCCGGTGAGCTTCGCCAGCTGCACAGCCAGCGAACCGACCCCGCCAGCAGCGCCGGACACGACGACCGTCTCGCCCTCGCGCGGGCACACCGCACCGACCGCGGCGTACGCAGTCGTTCCGGCCACGAACAACCCGCCCGCGACCTCCCACGACAGCCCGCTCGGCTTCGGCACGAGATGCTCCGCCGGGACGAGCACGTATTCAGCTTGGCTGGAGCGGGTGTGCACGAAGCCGACGACCTCGTCCCCCACCTGGATTTCTTCGACGTCCGCGCCCAGCTCGACCACGGTTCCGGCCAGGTCGCTGCCCTGCCCGGACGGGAAGGTGGACGGCCAGCGTTCCGCCAGCGCGCCGACGCGGATCTTCGTTTCCCCCGGATCGATGCCCGCGGCCCGGACCCGCACGAGCACCTGCCCGGATTCCGGCGCCGGCCGGGGCACTTCGGCCAGCTGCAGCACTTCGATCCCGCCGTGTTCGCCGTATCTGACCGCCTGCGGCATACGCGTCTCCCTCGCTCGTATGCTTAGCCCAACAAACGATCGAACGGATTTATGCCCGGCGGGCGAAAATTCAGCCGGCCAGCCTCCGGACCACGGCATCCGCGAGCAACCGGCCGCGGTCGGTCAGCACCGCGCGGCCCCGACTGTCCAAATCGGACACTTCGAGCAGCCCCTCCGCGGCGGCCGCCCGCGCTTCCTTGATTCCGGACTCGTCGAGCGCCGACAACGCCAGGCCGTCGGAGATCCGCAGCTCCAGCATGATCCGCTCCAGGTGCTGGTCCTCCTCGGTGAGCACCTCGCGATCGGCCTCCGGGCTCTGTCCCTCCGCAAGCAGGCCGGAGTACTTGGCCGGATGCTTGACGTTCCACCACCGCACTCCGCCGACGTGGCTGTGCGCGCCCGGCCCGGCGCCCCACCAGTCGCCGCCCTGCCAGTAGCCGAGGTTGTGGCGGCACCGCGCCGCCTCGCCGGTCGCCCAGTTCGACACCTCATACCAGGTCAAACCCGCGCCGGAGAGGACCGAGTCGATCATTTCGTAGTAGCTGGCCAGCGTGTCGTCGTCCGGCGCGGGCAGTTCGCCGCGCCGCACCCGGCGGGCCAGCGCGGTGCCGTCCTCCACGATCAGCGCATACGCGGACACGTGGTCGACACCTGCGGAGAGAACAGCATCGAGCGACGCGCGCAGGTCTTCGACCCGCTCCCCCGGCGTACCGTAAATAAGGTCGAGGTTGACGTGCTCGAACCCGGCGGCCCGGGCTTCGCGAGCGGCGTCGACCGGACGGCCGGGGGTGTGCACGCGGTCGAGCACCTTGAGCACGTGCCGGGCCGCGGACTGCATGCCCAGCGACACCCGGGTGTAACCCGCGTCACGGATGCCCGTGAAGAACTCGGGCGAAGTGGACTCCGGGTTCGATTCGGTCGTCACCTCCGCGCCCGGCGCGAGCCCGAACGCCGACCGGACGCCGTCGAGCACCTCGGCCAGCCCGTCCGCGCCGAGCATGGACGGCGTCCCGCCGCCGACGAACACCGTCTCCGCCTGGGGTGCGCTGCCCAGGATCTCCGCGCCCAGCTCCAGCTCACGGCGCAGCGCGTCCAGCCACGACCGCGGCGAGGCGGCCGAACCGAGTTCGCCCGCGGTGTAGGTGTTGAAGTCGCAGTAACCGCAGCGGGTCGCGCAAAACGGCACGTGGACGTACACGCCGAACGGACGGGTGCCCAGGCCGGCGAGCGCGGTCTCGGGCAGTCCGGCGGGAGGGCGGTGAGCGTCGGGAACAGGCACGACGTCCATTCTCCCCCGCCTGCCGCGGACTCCCGCGCGCCCCCGCACCCAACACCCGGAGCTGGTTGAGCCAGCTTCACGTCCGTGAGGGGAACCCTGAGGGAATCAGATTCCCTCAGGGTTCCCCTCACGGACCGCGAACCGGCGTGCCACCCGGCGGAAAGTTCGGCCGCCGAACGATGCGCCGCCCGTCGCACCGCCGGTTGACAAGCGCCCGAAACCGTCCCACGATGCGTCCGAAAGCCGGGAAAGACCTGGCAGATCGCCCGGCCAATGCACATCGGCGGCCGTTTCGCACCCCCGCAGTGAGCCTTCTCCCACGATCCGGACGCCCTTGGACGACGTTCGGCCCGCGTGGCAATCTGAGCCGGTGAGTCCTGCCGGTGTCCTTCTCGTGGCGCGCCGCCACGTCGACCTTCTCCGGGTCGCGAGCGCGCTCTGCCGGCCTGTTCGCTGACTCCCGCGCAAAGCCTGCCCAGCCCACCACCTGGACCTGCTCCCGCCCCGCGCCGATGCCGCGGCGGAGCCGCCTCGATCACCCCGCCCGGAGGATCTCCATGTCCGCACCCCCGCGTGAGACGCCCGCGAAGGCCCGCACGCCTCGGACTCGCCAGAAGCGCGGCGAGGGCCAGTGGGCGCTCGGCTACCGGGAGCCGCTGAACCCGAACGAGCGCTCGAAGAAGGACGACAGCCCGCTCAACGTCCGCGCGCGGATCGAGAACATCTACGCGCACCGGGGTTTCGACTCGATCGACCCGGGCGACCTGCGCGGCCGGTTCCGCTGGTTCGGCCTCTACACCCAGCGCAAGCCGGGCATCGACGGCGGCCGCACCGCGCTGCTGGAGCCCGAGGAGCTGGACGACCGCTACTTCATGATGCGCGTCCGCATCGACGGCGGCGCCCTCACCACCGAGCAGCTGCGGGTGATCGGCGAGATCTCGAAGGAGCACGCGCGCGACACCGCCGACATCTCCGACCGGCAGAACGTCCAGTACCACTGGATCCAGATCGAGGACGTGCCCTCGATCTGGTCGCGGCTCGAAGCCGTCGGCCTGAGCACCACCGAGGCCTGCGGCGACTGCCCGCGCGTCGTGCTCGGCTCCCCGGTCGCCGGCATCGCCGAGAACGAGGTGCTCGACGCGACTCCCGCGATCGACGAGATCCTCGAGCGCTACATCGGCGACCCGCGCTTCGCCAACCTGCCGCGCAAGTTCAAGACCGCGATCTCCGGGCTGCCGGACATCGTGCACGAGATCAACGACATCGCCTTCGTCGGCGTGAACCACCCCGAGCACGGCCCCGGCCTCGACCTGTGGGTCGGCGGCGGGCTCTCCACGAACCCGATGCTCGCGCAGCGGCTCGGCGCGTGGATCCCGCTGGACGAGGTGCCGCAGGTCTGGGAAGGCGTCGTCTCCATCTTCCGCGACTACGGCTACCGGCGGCTCCGTTCGAAGGCCCGGCTGAAGTTCCTGGTCAAGGACTGGGGCATTGAAAAATTCCGGGAAGTCCTCGAAACCGAGTACCTCAAGCGGAAGCTGATCGACGGCCCGCCGCCGGAGAACCCCGCGACCCCGATCGACCACGTCGGCGTGCACCGGCAGAAGGACGGCAACTTCTACGTCGGGGCCGCGCCGATCGCCGGGCGGGTGTCCGGCAGCACGCTGGTCGCGGTCGCCGAGGCGGCCGAGCGCGCCGGATCGCGGCGGGTGCGGCTGACCCCGCACCAGAAGCTGGTCGTGCTCGACGTGCCCGAGGCCAAGGTCCCCGCGCTGGAGACGGAGCTGGCCGAGCTGGGCCTGCAGACCAAGCCGTCGCCGTGGCGGCGCAGCGTGATGGCGTGCACCGGGCTGGAGTTCTGCAAGCTCGCGATCGTCGAGACGAAGGTGCGCGCGCAGCAACTGGTGGCGGATCTGGAGAAGTCGCTCGCCGACATCAACGCGCAGCTGGAAACGCCGGTGACGGTGCACCTCAACGGCTGCCCCAACTCCTGCGCCCGCGTGCAGACCGCGGACATCGGGCTCAAGGGCCAGATCGTCAGCGACGCCGACGGCAACCAGGTCGAGGGCTTCCAGGTGCACCTCGGCGGCGGGCTCGGGCTCGACGCCGGATTCGGCCGGAAGCTGCGCGGCCACAAGGTCACCGCGGGCGAGCTGGTCGAGTACGTGGAACGCGTAGTGCGCGCGTACGTCGCGGGCCGCGAGCCGGGCGAACGGTTCCCGCAGTGGGCGTTGCGGGCGGACGAAGGGGTGCTGCAGTGACCGCGGTGGCGGACTATCGGGCGCTGGCCGAACGCGCCGAGAAGGAACTGGCCGACGCGACCGCCGAGGAGGCGCTTCGCTGGACGTCCGAGACCTTCGGCGACGACTTCATCGTGGCGTCGAACATGCAGGACGCCGTGCTGATCGACCTCGCCACGAAGGTCAAGCCCGCGGTGGACGTGCTGTTCCTGGAGACCGGCTACCACTTCGCCGAAACCCTTGGGGTGCGCGACGCGGTGCAGACGGTGTACCCGGACGTGCGGATCGTCAACGCCCAGGCCGAGCAAAGCGTCGCCGAGCAGGACGCGGAGTACGGGCCGAAGCTGCACGAACGCGACCCCGGCCAGTGCTGCTTCCTGCGCAAGGTCGTGCCGCTGCGCCAGACGCTCGGCAAGTACTCGGCCTGGGTCACCGGCGTGCGCCGGGTGGACGCGCCGACCCGCGCGAACACGCCGATCGTCACCTGGGACGAGCGCAACGGCCTGGTGAAGATCAACCCGATCGCGGCGTGGACCGACGACGAGTTCAACGGCTACCTGCACTCGAACGGGATTCTGGAGAACCCGCTGGTGTCGATCGGCTACCTGTCGATCGGCTGCGCGCCGTGCACCGCGAAGGTCGAGGCGGGGCAGGATCCGCGCAGCGGCCGGTGGGCGGGGCAGTCCAAAACCGAGTGCGGACTGCATGGCTGATGGCTAACACAGGAGGACTGATGACGACCGCGGAACCGGCGGCCGACGCGGCTGTCGACAACCTGGCCGCCTTGGAGTCCGAGGCCATCCACATCTTCCGCGAGGTCGCGGGCGAGTTCGACCGGCCGGTGATCCTGTTCTCCGGCGGCAAGGACTCGACGCTGATGCTGCACCTGGCGATCAAGGCCTTCTGGCCCGCGCCGGTGCCGTTCCCGCTGCTGCACGTGGACACCGGGCACAACTTCGACGAGGTCCTCGAATTCCGCGACCGCGTCGTGGAAAAGCACGGGCTGCGGCTGGTCGTGGCGAAGGTCCAGGACTGGATCGACGACGGCCGGCTCGAGGAACGCGCCGACGGCCTGCGCAATCCGCTGCAGACCACGCCGCTGTTGGAGACGATCGCGGAGAACAAGTTCGACGCGGTCTTCGGCGGCGGTCGCCGCGACGAGGAGCGAGCGCGGGCGAAGGAGCGGATCTTCAGCCTGCGCAACGCTTTCGGCCAGTGGGAGCCGCGCCGGCAGCGGCCGGAACTGTGGAACCTCTACAACGGACGGCACCGTCCGGGCGAGCAGGTCCGCGTGTTCCCGCTGTCCAACTGGACCGAAGCGGACGTGTGGAACTACATCGCCCGCGAAAAGGTCGAACTGCCTTCGATTTACTACGCCCACCAGCGCGCGGTCTACCAGCGCGACGGCATGTGGCTCAGCGAAGGCCCCTGGGGCGGGCCGCGGCCCGGCGAGGACGTCCGCGAGCTGAGCGTGCGCTACCGGACCGTCGGCGACGGTTCGTGCACTGGCGCGATCGAATCCACGGCGTCCACTGTGGACGAAGTGATCGCCGAGGTCCAGGCTTCGCGGCTCACCGAACGCGGCGCCACCCGCGCCGACGACCGGATGTCCGAGGCGGCCATGGAAGACCGCAAACGGGAGGGCTACTTCTGATGTCGAGCCTGCTGAGGCTGGCCACCGCGGGCAGCGTGGACGACGGGAAGTCCACGCTGGTCGGGCGGCTGCTGTACGACACCAAGTCCGTCCTCGCCGACCAGCTCGACGCGGTCACCCGCGCGTCTGTCGACAAAGGACTGTCCACTCCGGACCTTTCGCTGCTCGTCGACGGCCTGCGCTCGGAGCGCGAGCAGGGCATCACGATCGACGTCGCGTACCGGTATTTCGCGACGCCGAAGCGGTCGTTCGTGCTTGCCGACACCCCGGGACACGTGCAGTACACCCGCAACACGGTCACCGGCGCGTCCACCGCGCAGCTCGCGGTACTGCTGGTCGACGCGCGCAACGGCGTGGTCGAGCAGACCCGGCGGCACGCGGCCGTGCTCGCGCTGCTCGGCGTGCCGCAGCTGGTGCTGGCGGTGAACAAGATCGACCTCGTCGACTACGACGAGAACACCTTCGGCGTCATCGCCAAGGAGTTCACCGCGCACGCGGAATCCCTCGGCTACGACTCGGCGTCCGTCGTCTCCATCCCGGTTTCCGCGCTGGCCGGCGACAATGTCGCGACCCGGTCCGAGAAAACCCCGTGGTACGACGGCCCGTCGCTGCTTGAGCACCTTGAAAACGTGCCCGTAGCGCCGGACCCGCACGATTCCGCGCTGCGGTTCCCGGTCCAGTACGTGATCCGCCCGCGCACCGCCGAGTACCCGGATTACCGTGGCTATGCAGGGCAGATCGCCGCCGGCACTGTGCGTCCGGGCGACGAGATTGTCGTGCAGCCGCAAGGGATCCGCAGCCGAGTCGAGCGGATCGACACCGCGGACGGTCCGCTGGAAGAAGCGGGTGCCGGAACCTCGGTGACCCTGCTGCTCGCCGACGACATCGACATCAGCCGCGGCGACCTCATCGCCGCCGCGGACGCGCCGCCGGAGGTCACTGACGAGATCACCGGCACGCTCTGCTGGCTGTCCTCGAAGCCGCTCAAGACCGGCGCGCGCGTGCTGATCAAGCACGGCACCCGGACCGTGCAGGGGCTCACCACCGAGTTGCACGCCCGGTTCGACGAGCAGACCCTGTCCAGTGTGGACTCTCCGGGCAGCTTGGAGCTCAACGACATCGGCAGCGTCAGCCTGCAGCTGGCCGAGCCGCTGCCGGTGGACGACTACGGCGTGAGCCCGCGCACCGGCGCGTTCCTGGTGATCGACCCGAAGGACGGCGACACCCTCGCCGCCGGACTCGTCGGAGAACGGTTCTCGTGACGCCTCCCCTGGTCGCCGTCGCGCACGGCAGTCGTGACCCCCGCTCCGCCGCGACGGTGCGGGCGCTGGTCGACGTCGTCCGTGCGCAGGCGCCGGGGCTGGACGTGCACGAATCCTTCCTCGACCTGTCGGAGCCGCGGATTACGGACGTCCTGCGCGGCCTTTACGCACAGGGGCATCGCTCCGCGGTCGTCGTGCCGTTGTTGCTGGGCAGCGCTTTTCACGCCCGGGTCGACCTGCCCGCGCTGGTCGACGAGGTGACCGCGGAGTGCCCCGGGTTCCGGATCCAGGTATCGGACGTGCTGGGCGCCGACCCGGTGCTCGAAGCCGTCGCCCTCGACCGGCTCGCCGGAGCCCGCCTGCGCAGCGGAACCGGCGTGCTGCTGAGCGCGGTCGGCTCCTCGAACCCCGAGGCCAACGCCGTCGTCGCCGGAGTGGCCGCACGCTGGGAAAAGCAGCTCGGGCTTCCGGTGAGCGAGGCGTTCGCCAGCGCCACTCAGCCGGATATCCCGGCCGCCGCCGCTCGCCTGCGCGATCGCGGCGTACGGCATCTCGTGGTGGCGTCGTGGTTCCTGGCCCCCGGCCTGCTGCCGGACCGGATCGCGTTGCTGGCCCGCGAGGCCGACCCCAGCGCGTTCATCGCCGAGCCGCTCGCGGACGACCCGCGCGTAGCGGACGTCGTGATCGGCCGGTACGCCGCCGCGATCTCCGGGCTGCTGCGGACGGCCGCCTGACAGTCGCACCCGGGCAGCCCACGCCGGTGGTCCGGCCTGGCTCGCCCTGTCGGACCACCGTCGGTAGACCCGAACGGCCGATCAGACCACTCCTACCGCCACAAGGTGAGCGGTATTCACATTTTCCGTCACGGTGCGCACCTGTGAACGGTCAATCCTTGACGCGCTACTTAACTTGCCGGTAACTCTCTAATCGCTGCGCAGCTTTCTCTCTCCCCCGTGAAACCCGCAGGTAGGAGCACACAGATGAAAGCACCTCACCTTTACCGGCTGGCCGCGCTGACGGCGGTCGCCGCCCTTCCGCTCGCCCTCGCGGCCCCGGCGTCCGCCGCGACCGCGATCAACTTCGACTGCCAGGCCGACGCACCGGTGGTCGGCCCGCAGCAGGTGTCGCTGACCCAGAACGCCGACGTCACCGCACCCGCGACGGTCGCGCCCGGCGGCGCGTTCGACGTCGTCATCGACCCCGCGCCCAACACCGTCCCGAGCGACGTGGGCGGCAACAAGGTCAAGAACATCAACACCTTCGCGCTGAAGTTCCCGATCCCGGCGAACTCGACCTATGTCAGCGCCGACCTCGCCGGAGGCTCCGGTCTCGGCGACACCCCGCCGACGATCGCCGTCGCCAACGGCGTGGCGACCCTGAGCTTCCCCGGCCCGATCGCCGGCGGTTCGACCTTCGAACTGCCGACCATCACCGCGCATCTCAAGGCGGGCGACTCCGGCAAAATCGAGACGAAACTGTCCGGCACCAGCTACAGCGACCCCGGCCTGACCTTCAAGGCCGTGGCCAGCAGCATCATCGGCGACGTGACCGCGCCGACGGCGTGCTTCCCGAACCCGAGCCCGGTTTTCACCACGACGACAATCGGCTGACCCGGACCGCGGCCACCCGCTGCGCCCGGGTGGCCGCGCCCGGTTCACGGCAGCAGCAGCCCCCAGTAGACCGCCCACGGAACGAACACCAGCCCGGCCACGAGCGGTGCGATCGTGCCGCGCCGCCGGTCTGGTTTCCGCAGCCCGGTTGCGGTGACCGCCAACGCCACCACGGTCGCGATCGCCAGCGCTTGCACCGCCAGCCACGGCAACGGCCGCCCGACGAATACCGGTCCGAGATCCTTCATCCCGGACATCTGCGCCCAGCCCAGGATTCCGAAGAACCCGGCGACAGTCGCCATTCCCAGCCCGGCCAGCCACCGCGACGGCTTAGTCCCCCGGCGACGCACCAGCGAAACCACGCCGCTGACCGCGAACCCGCCGAGTAACAAGGCGAGCGTGATCCCTTGCGCCCCAACAGATTCCCACCAGGACAACGACTGAAGCGCTTCCGTCGGACGCTGCGTGAAGGCCGCGGTTTCGACGTGCACGCCCCGCCGACCCGCCAGCCATTCCCCGACCACCGCCGGATAACCGGGCACGACCCGAGGCTGGCGGTCGAACCCGGCGTCGCTGGTCGCGTACAGATCCGGCCCTCCGCCCGCGACGAACCGAATCGTGTGGTTCGGGTGTCCGGCCAGTGCGTCGGCGAAAATCCGCGAGCTCTCGACCGGCACGTGATTGATGTCGAGGTCGCCCCACAACGCCAGGATCGGCTGTTTCAGCCGCCGCAACACCGGCACCGGGTCGTAGTCGGCCTCGGGAAACAGCCCCGCTCCGACGGCGAACCGCGTTCCCCGCACCGGCAAGGTCGTCAGCAACGAACCGGAAATCCCTTGGTGGCGAAGGACATTCCCCCAATACCACGAGGTCTGCCTGGCTCCGCCCAACCCCGATCCGCCGACCGTGATCACATACGAGATGCCAGCCGTCCGCGTCGCCGCGAGCGGCGCGACCCACGCACCCTCGCTGACTCCCCAGACGCCGACCTCCGCGGCTTCGGAATGAGCCCGCAACGCGTGCACCGCCGAGACCAGATCGTCGGCCAGCACGTTGTAATCCCGCTGGGTCTTGGAATAACCGCTGGTACGCCGGTCGTACACGAGCGTCGTGACGCCGAGCCGCGTGAACATCTCGGCCTGCAACCGGAGGTTGTCCCGCGTCCGCCAGTCCGACCCGCCTTGCAGGACGATCGCGGACTTCGCCGGCCCTTCCGTCCGGAATACCGTGCCGTGCAACGTGATTCCGCCCGCGCCGGTGAAGCTGACGTCAGCGGACGGTTGTGCTAGTGCCGGCTGGGCGGTCGGAAGGACCGAGCCCAGCGCGAGGATCGCGGCGGCGAGCCGCGATTTGCCCCAGGGCAGCATGAAGTGTTCTCCTTGCTTCGGGAGATCGTGCGACGTTTTCCCTTATTCCTGGGTGCCGAGTTGCCGCTCGGCACCCAGGGCCTCCTCCAGTTCAGTCCTGGACGGCCTCCTGTCCGGCCGGCGTCGGGAACGCGATCATCCGCGTCTCGACCCGGCGCGCCCCCTCCGGCGTCTCGTCGTCCGGCCGCTGATACCGGCGCAGCAAGCCGAGATACGCCTCGACGAAGTCCCCCAGCTCGTCCAGCGTCACGGTGATCGCGCCGCGCGAGTACGGAATCGCGTCCGCCCACTCCCCGAGCCGCGGCCGCTCGCGCTCGAACCGTTCGTACAGCTCGGTATCGCCCGCGAGCCACAGCCGGTGCAGCTCGCCGATCGCCGCCTTCGCCGGATCGTCGCGCTCGTCCGCTGGCGGCAAGCGGAGGTCATGCGGCACCGCGCGCCACCAGCGCTCTCGTCCGCGCGCGCGTTCGGGAAGCTCCTCGACGAACCCGTTCTCGGCCAGGACCCGCAGGTTGTAGCTGGTCCCGCCGCTGGTCACGCCCAGCCGCTCAGCGAGCGTCGTCGACGTCGCGGGCCCGGACGCGGCGAGCGCCTCGAGAATCCGCTGCCGCAACGGATTCGCGAGCGCCTTGAGTGCCTTGAGATCGGCGGGGCGAGGTTCTGCCATGCTCCCAAGGTAGCGATGCACGAGTTTTCGTGCACGGGTTTTCGTGCATGAACTTCACACCCGCTCCCGGGCAAGCGGTGTGCGAAAGTGTCAGGCATGGCTGACGAACTGGTGCACTACGAGGTGGCGGCCGGCATCGCCACGATCACCCTGGACTCCCCGCACAACCGCAACGCGCTGTCGGCGCAGCTGCGGCGGGAACTGAGCGAGTCGCTGACCAAGGCCCGCGAGGACGACTCGGTGCGCGTGGTGCAGCTGACCCACACCGGCCCGGTCTTCTGCGCGGGCATGGACTTGAAGGAAGCGCGCGGCGCCGGTTCGTCCGACCAGGGCGTGAACGAGTTCCCGCAGATCCTGGACCAGCTGTGGACGAGCCCGAAGCCGGTCGTCGCCCGGCTGGCCGGCCCGGCTCGCGCGGGCGGCATCGGCATGGTCGCCGCGTGCGACATCGCGGTCGCGGTCCCGGAAGCGACCTTCGCTTTCTCGGAAGTCCGCATCGGCGTCATCCCGGCGGTCATCAGCCTGACGGTCCTCCCGCGGCTGAACGCCCGGGCCGCGCACGAACTCTTCCTGACCGGCGACGTCTTCGACGCGAAGCGCGCGGTGGAGATCGGTCTGCTGAACGCCTGCGTCCCCTCCGAGGACCTAGACAAGACCGTCGAGGGCTACCTCAAGTCGCTGACCCTGGGCGGCCCGAAAGCGTTGGCCGCCACCAAGGAACTGCTGGCCCGCCCGCGTCCGGCCACTCCGGCCGAGGGCTTCGCGGACATGAACGCCCTCTCCGCGGGTTTCTTCGCCAGCGAAGAAGGCCAGGAAGGGATCCAGGCCTTCGCTCAGAAGCGCAAGCCGAACTGGGTCCCGCAGGACTGACGTTGTTGTCCGTGAAGGGAACCCTGAGGGACTCTGATTCCCTCAGGGTTCCCCTCACGGCCCGCTAAGCGTCCACCAGCACCAAAGTCAGCCGCCGCTCGCCGGAGCCCATCGCGCGCTGCGCGTCCGACAAAACGCTTCGCACCGCCAGATAAGCCTTGGGCTCAGCGGCTTTCAGCCCGTCCGACCCGGCCCAGATCAGCACGTGCTCACCGGTCGGCAGCCACGACAAATCCGTGAGCATGTCGTACAGCGCGTCCAGATTCCGTCCGAAATACGACGGAAAAGACAGCGCCTCGCCGATCGCGTCCAGCGCCGACAGTTTGTCCAGCGCCCGCGCTCCGTCGACCCGATGCGGATAAGCCCCGCGCGCGAACGCCGCGTCGGCCGCGGCCTGCGCCGTCTCGCCGGTCACCGCGCGGAGTCCACGACGACGAACGACGCGTAATGATCGCCTGTGTAATACAACTCTTTCCCCGCCCCTGTGATCAACCGGCGGGCCCCTCGGTCCGGGCTCCCCGGCGTCTTCACGGTGTATTCGTGGTAATAGCCGTTCTTCTCCGCGGGAAGCTTTTTCTCCCGGTTCTGGAAGACGACGTCGTCATTGCGCGGATACGGGTAGGGCCCGCCCTTCTGGATCAGGCTCCACGTGTCTTTCGCCTGCGAGGGCAGCGACGACAACGGCTTGACCGGCAGCTTGGAATCGGCTCCCGGCACTTTCCCGGAAGCTGCGGCGGGAGCACCCGACGAGGACGAGGGCGCCGGCGAATCCGAGGAGCCGGCGGTTTCCTTGACGAGCCACCCGCCGAGCACCAGCACGAGGAGACCGACGAGCGCAGCGGTGATCCGCCTACGGTTGACCATGGTGTGCCAGCTTAGGAGCGGCCGGGACCGTCGTCGTCACGGGCCGTGCCGAACCAGCGGCCGAAGCGTTCGACCAGCTTGTCGATGGCCCACGCGGCGAGCAGGCACAGCGGCACGAGCACCGCCATCACCAGCACGAACTGCACCGGGAACCAGGCTTGGGCGAGCCACAGCTCGACCCCGTCCCACCAGTTGGCCAGGCCCTCAAACACGAGTGTGAGCCTACGCGCGCTCGCCAGCGCGGCGGCGGGCAGGGGAGGTAGGTTGCTGCCATGTTCGCCGTATACGCGCAGGAACCCAACGCCGAGTCCCCGCTCGATTCGCTGGTCGTCGGCGAGCGGCCGGAACCCGAAGTGCCCGAAGGCTGGGTCCGGGTGCACGTCAAAGCCGCCAGCCTGAACATGCACGACCTGTGGACCTTGCGCGGCGTCGGCATCAAGGCCGACCAGTTCCCGATGATCCTCGGCTGCGACGGAGCGGGCACGCTCGACGACGGCACCGAGGTCGTGCTGCATTCGGTGATCAACGCGCCGGGCTGGCAGGGCGACGACACGCTCGACCCGAAGCGCACTCTGCTCACCGAAAAGCACCAGGGCACGTTCGCGGACCAGGTCGTGGTCCCGGCCCGCAACGCGGTGCCGAAGCCGGCCGGCCTGAGCTTCGCCGAGGGCGCGACGATGGGCACCGCGTGGCTCACCGCGTACCGGATGCTGTTCGTGAAGTCGGACCTGCGACCTGGCCAGACGATGCTGGTGCAGGGCGCGTCCGGCGGGGTGTCGACCGCGCTGATCGCGCTCGGCCGCGCGGCCGGGTTCCGCGTGTGGGTCACCGGGCGCACCGAGGAGAAGCGCGCCCTGGCCGAGAGCGTCGGCGCGCACCAGACGTTCGAGTCCGGCGCGCGGCTGCCCGAGCGGGTGGACGCGGTGTTCGAGACCGTCGGCAAGGCCACCTGGGGACACACGCTCAAGTCGCTGAAGCCGGGCGGCGCGGTCGTGGTGTCCGGTTCGACCAGCGGCCCCGACCCGTCGGCCGACCTGCAGCGGGTTTTCTTCCTGCAGCTGCGGGTCCTCGGCTCGACCATGGGCACCCGCGACGAGCTGGCCGACCTGCTCGCCTACCTCGATCTGAAGGGCATCAAGCCGCAGATCGGCACCGAGCTCCCCCTTGCGGAGGCCCCCGCGGGATTCGCCGCGATGGCCGCCGGCGAGACCGCGGGCAAGATCGTCTTCACTCGCTGAGCGTGATCCTACGGCGCTGACCTGGGCTTTTCCGTTCCGGAAAGGTCCAGGCCAGTGCTTTTACCCGCTGTCTCGTGAATCGTCAACACCCCAGCTTCGCAATCAGATGGTGACCCCCCAAATTCCACCAGAAATCGACCTTGGGCGGTTAACCTGGAGAACATGACCGCGACGCAGCGGCCAGTCCCGGCCGGCCGGGGCGGCCGGAACCCCAGCGAACCGGAGCCGATCCGGGAATCCTTCCGGCGGTTCGCCGGCATGCGCACGCGCGTGCTGGAGGTCGGGCCGCCGGTCGCCGAGGCTCCCGCACCCAAGCGCACGCGCCGCAAGGGCGACGGGAAACCCCGCGCGCCCCGGCTCGTGTTGCTCCACGGGTATTGCGACAGTGCCGACACGTGGCGTCCAGTACTCGGAGAATTAGCCGCCGCGGGCATCGCCGCGATCGCGGTCGACCTCCCCGGCTTCGGCGACGCGCAGCCGCTGCGCCCCGGCCCGATGCTTCCGCAACTCGACGCGTTCACCGCCGCGGTGGTGCGCGAGCAGGCCGTGCTCGGCCCGGTGGTGCTCGCGGGAAACTCGCTCGGCGGCACGATGAGCCTGCGCGCGGCGCAGAACCGCCGGCTGCCGACCGCGGGCGTGGTGTCGATCGCCGCGCCCGGTTTCGTCGACTCGTGGCTGGTGCGCACGGTCGGCCGCAACCCGCTGCCGCTGCGGCTGTACTCCTCGCTTCCGTTGCCGGTGCCGGGTTTCCTGGTCCGAGCGGTCGCCGAACAGCTCGTGCCGCGGATCCTCTACGCCGACTCGCGCCAAGCCGACGCGGGCCAGGTCCGGCGGTTCACCACGCTCTTTCCCGACTACCGGGCTACCACGTCGCGGCTCGAGCAGGCCCGGCAGCTCGTCGCGGAACTGGCGGACGCCTACCGCCTCGACCAGATCAAGATCCCGCTGCTCGCGGTCGCGTGCGGCAAGGACAAGCTGGTGACGGCCGCGTCCGGGCGGAAGCTGCACACCCTGGTGCCGCACAGCAGGCTCGTCGTCCGCGAGGACTGGGGCCACTGCCCGCAGCTCGACGACCCGCCCGAGGTCGCGGAGCTGCTCACCTTCTTCGCCGCGGGCGCGATCCGTTCGGCCGCGCGCCCGGCGCCCACGGTCAACGACGTCGAGGACGACTCCGCGACCGGGTGACTCAGGCTGCCAAGATCGTCACACTATGGAGTCGGTGACAGGTGCGGCGCCGCCGGGTACGGTGCCCTGCCAGGGCCCGGAACCCGGGGCCTGCGAACCACCAGTCTGAGGAGACATCGATGTCAGCTCCGCGCGGCCCTAACCTGGGCTCCGGGTCCGGGATCTTCCGGCGGAAGCCGATCGACACCATCGAGCAGGCCGGGGAAAGCGGCCTGCAGCGCACGCTCGGCTTGCGGCAGCTGACCGCGATCGGCGTCGGCGGCATCATCGGCGCCGGCATCTTCTCGCTCGCCGGGGCGGTCGCGAACAAGACCGCGGGCCCGGCCGTGCTGATCTCGTTCCTGATCGCGGGCATCGCGAGCGCCGCGGCGGCGTTCTCCTACGCCGAATTCGCCGGCCTCATCCCGCGCGCGGGCTCCGCCTACACCTACGGGTACGCGGTGCTCGGCGAGATCGTCGGCTGGTTCATCGGCTGGGACCTGCTGCTGGAGTACACCGCGATCGTGTCCGTGGTGGCGATCGGGATTTCGGGCTACTTCAACGATTTGCTGGGCTTCCTGCATGTCTCGCTGCCGCACTGGATGTCCGGCGCGCCAGGAACGGAACCGGCGGGCGTCGAACCGGGGTCGTACAAGATCAACCTGTTCGCGGTACTGCTTTGCCTGCTGATCGCCTTTATCCTGAACCAGGGCATGAAGAACGCGGCGCGCTTCGAAACCCTGCTGGTGTACCTGAAGGTCGGCCTGGTGCTGCTGGTGATCGTGGTCGGCGCCTTCCACATCCAGAGCGGCAACTACAGCAACTTCTTCCCGTTCGGCCTCAGCGGCGCTTTCACCGGCGCGGCAACGGTGTTCTTCGCGGTCTTCGGCTACGACGCCATGTCCACCGCGGCCGAGGAATCGCAGGACTCGCAGAAGCACATGCCGAAGGCGATCATCTACTCGCTGGCGATCTCGATGGTGCTGTACGTGCTCGCCTGCCTGGTCCTGACCGGCATGGTGAAGTACACCGACATCAACCCGGAAGCCGCGTTCTCGAGCGCGTTCGCGAAGGTCGGCCTCGGCTGGCTGGGCGCGATCATCGCGGTAGGCGCGATCATCGGCATCCTGACGGTGCTGTTCACCTTCCTGCTGGGCGCGACCCGCGTGGGCTACTCGATGAGCCGTGACGGCCTGCTGCCGAAGTGGTTCGCGAAGACCCACCCGGTGAAGAAGGTCCCTTCGCGCATCACCTGGATCCTTGGCGCCGCGTCCGCACTGATCGCCGGCGTGCTGCCGATCGGCGAGGCCGCGGAACTGACGAACATCGGCATCCTGCTGGCCTTCGTGGTCGTGTGCATCGCGGTGATCGTGCTGCGCTACAAGCATCCTGAGCTGCCGCGCACGTTCAAGACGCCGGGCATGCCGGTGGTGCCGATCATCGGGGTGATCTTCTCGATCTGGCTGATCACGTTCCTGAAGCCGGAAACCTGGCTGCGCTTCGCGATCTGGTTCGCGATCGGGATGGTGATCTACTTCTCGTACAGCAAACGGCATTCGGCGATGGAGCGTGGCGAGGCCGCTGGCTCCGGGGACGGGGATGCCGGCGGGGTGAAGTCCACTTCGGACTGATGCTGGGCTTTTGATGCGGGGGACGCCATTGCGGTGTCCCCCGCATTTTCTTTGGCCCTGTTGGCGATCCGCTGGCGTGCACCTGGGGCAATGCCGCCGCCGCTCCGATGAGGTCGTCTTTCCTGCGTAATCGGGCATCATCTCGGGCCGGTCGCGCACATCGCACTCGCCGGAAACCTCGTTGCGACAGCTCTTCCAATACCGCGTGCAACCACATCACCACGACTGTTCGAGGCGCGCCACTACCACATAAGCCCTTCTCGGCCCGCCGGAAGCCTCAGCGCAACCGGTCGAGCCGTTCCGCCGCGGCCTTCGCCTCCGTGCGGAGCCGGGCCACGATCGAGGCCGCTGAACCGTCGCTGGCGAGCTGATACGTCTGCCCGGCCCACAACGACATCGCCTCCGGGTCACCAGCTTTCCCTGCCGCCGCGCGGACCGGTTTGCTCAGGTGGTGCAGCTGCGGGTACGCGGCGGGCGCGTTCGCGGAGAGGTCGCTCAGGACGCGGTTCACCATGCCCCGCGCCGGGCGTCCGCTGAACGCGCGCGTGAACGCCGTCGCCCGGCCTGCCTCGGCGAGCGCACGCCGCTGGGTGTCGCCGGTGCCGGCTTCCGTCGCCAGCAGGAAGGCCGTGCCCAGCTGCGCCGCCGACGCCCCGGCCGCCAGCACCGCCGCGATGTCGGCACCGTTGACCAGTCCCCCGGCCGCGATCAACGGCAGGCTCGTGCGAGCGCCGAGCAAACGCAGCAGCGCGAGCAGGCCGTACTCCTCGCCGCCGGCGGGGTTGCTCGGGTCGTCGGTGAACAGACCGCGATGCCCGCCGGCCTCGAAGCCCTGCACGACCAGCGCGTCCGCTCCGCGCGCGGCAGCGAGGTCGGCTTCCTCCGGATTCGTGACGGTGACCGCGACCTTGCCGCCGGCTTCGTGAATCCGCTGCACCTCGGCGGAAGTCGGCGCGCCGAAGGTGAACGACACCACCGGAACCCGGTGCCGTACGACGAGATCGAGCTTCGCCGGGTACTCGTCGTCGTCCCAGACCGGGTCGCCGAGTTCGACGCCGTAACGCACGGCCTCGGCGAGCAACCGTTCGCGGTGCGCGGCAAGGTCGGCCACCGACCGGCCGCCGGGGACGAACAGGTTGACGCCGAACCGGCCGCCGGTGAGGTCGGCGGTGTGCGCGATCCGGGCGTCGAGCGTCTCCGGGCTGAGGTAGCCGGCGGCGAGGAAACCGAACCCGCCCGCGCCCGTGACGGCGCCGACCAGCTGCGGAGTCGTCGGCCCGCCCGCCATCGGCGCCGCGATCACCGGGAACTCGAGATCATCGAACATGTCCCCGAGCCTAGTGCCGCACCGGAAATGCGCCGGGCAGCCGCCGCGTTGCAGAAGAGCATGACGGCAACCCTGGAACAGCTCCGCGCGCTGACCGTGGAGGAGAACGGCCTCGCCACCGTGGCCACGACCCGCGCCGACGGCACCGTGCACGCGTCCGTGGTGAACGCGGGCATCCTGAACGACCCGGTGACCGGCAAGCCGAGCGTGGGCTTCGTCGCCGTCGGCGGCGCGCACAAGCTCGCGCTGCTGCGCCGCAACGGCCACGCGACCGTGACGTTCCGCCGCGGCTGGCGCTGGCTCTCGGCAACCGGCCCGGTCCGCCTGATCGGCCCGGACGACCCCGACCCGTCCTTCCCTGCCGCCGACCTCCCGCCCCTGCTGCGCGAGGTGTTCCGCGCCGCCACCGGCACCCACGACGACTGGGCGGAGTACGACCGGGTGATGGCCGCCGAACGCCGAGCCGCGGTGTTCGTGGAGGTGGGCAGGATCATCGGGAACGGCTGACCGCCTTCGCCGCACGATATCCGGGCGACTCAACCGGAACAGATCAGCTCCTTCCGATCAACTCCTCGGGCACCACCCGGACCGAGAACGGCCGCTGTGCTTCGAAAACCTCGGCACCCGCTGCCTTGGCGACCTGGCGATAGCGACCGTCCTCGTCCAGTTCGAACACGGCCAGTTCGGCGGTCACTGGGTCGATCACCCAGTAGCTCGGGACGCCCAGCCGTTCGTAGAGCGCCTTCTTGGTGTTCAGGTCGTGAATCGACGTGCTCGGCGACAGCACCTCGACCGCAAGCACCGGCGGCACGGGCAGATCCTTGGCAGTGAAATCCTCGGTCCGTCCTACCAGCACATCCGGCTGCAGCTCTATCCGATCGCCCACGTGCACCGCGAACGGCGCGCCGACGACGAACAATTCTTCCGGACAGGCCGCATCGAGCACGCCGTACAGCCGGTAGCCGATGGTCTGGTGTCTCAGACCTGGCGCGGGGCTCACGAGGAGTGTCCCGTCGATGAGTTCGTAACGGCGGCCATCCTGCGGCATCCCCTCGAGGTCGTGCACCGTCATGGGGCCCGACCCGGGCGGATACTCGATGTCCGTCATGACCGTCATGCTGCTCTCCTTTCCCTGTTCGCGCCAGAGAGTCCCTGTCCGCAATTGAGAACACCAGCCCCCACCGACAAAAACGGCGGCTCCGGGAAACCCGGAGCCGCCGTTCACCCGAAGGTGGAACCTACTTCTTGTTCTTCCCGTTGTCCTCAGTGGACAGTGCCGCGACGAACGCTTCCTGCGGCACCTCCACCCGGCCGACGGTCTTCATCCGCTTCTTGCCTTCCTTCTGCTTCTCCAGCAGTTTCCGCTTCCGCGAGATGTCACCGCCGTAGCATTTGGCCAGCACGTCCTTGCGGATGGCGCGGATCGTTTCGCGCGCGATGATCCGGGAACCGATCGCCGCCTGGATCGGGACCTCGAACTGCTGCCGCGGAATCAGCTCGCGCAGGCGCGTCGCCATGCGGTTTCCGTACGTGTAGGCGGCGTCCTTGTGCACGATCGCGGAGAACGCGTCCACCGTCTCGCCCTGCAGCAGGATGTCGACCTTCACCAGATCGGCCACCTGCTCGCCGGACTCCTCGTAGTCCAGCGACGCGTAACCGCGGGTGCGCGACTTCAGCGTGTCGAAGAAGTCGAAAATGATCTCCGCCAGCGGGATCGTGTAGCGCAGTTCGACGCGGTCTTCCGACAGGTAGTCCATGCCCAGCAGGTTGCCGCGCTTCGCCTGGCACAGCTCCATGATCGTGCCCACGAACTCCGACGGCGCCAGGATGCTCACCTTCGACACCGGCTCGTGCACCTCGGAGATCTTGAGCCCGCCCGGCCAGTCCGAGGGGTTCGTGACGATCACCTCGCTGCGGTCCTCCAGCACCACGCGGTACACCACGTTCGGCGCGGTGGAAATCAGGTCCAGGCCGAACTCGCGCTCCAGCCGGTCCCGGGTGATTTCCAGGTGCAGCAGGCCGAGGAAACCGCAGCGGAAGCCGAAGCCCAGTGCGACCGACGTTTCCGGCTCGTAGGTCAGCGCGGCGTCGTTGAGCTGCAGCTTCTCCAGCGCCTCGCGCAGTTCCGGGTAGTCCGAGCCGTCCACCGGGTACAGCCCGGAGAACACCATCGGCTTCGGTTCGCGGTAGCCGGCCAGCGGCTCCGTCGCGCCGTGCCGCTCGGACGTCACGGTGTCGCCGACCTTCGACTGGCGCACGTCCTTCACGCCGGTGATCAGGTAGCCGACCTCGCCGACGCCGAGTCCCTTGCTGGCCTTCGGCTCCGGCGAGATGATCCCGACCTCGAGCAGTTCGTGCGTCGCCCCGGTGGACATCATCTTGATCTTCTCGCGCGGCGTGATCTTGCCGTCCACCACGCGGATGTACGTCACGACGCCGCGGTAGGTGTCGTAGACCGAGTCGAAGATCATCGCGCGGGCGGGCGCGTCCGCGTCGCCGACCGGCGGCGGGACCTGGCGCACGCATTCGTCCAGCAGTTCGGTCACGCCCATGCCGGTCTTGGCCGACACGCGCAGCACGTCCGAGGGCTCGCAGCCGATGATGTGCGCGATCTCCGCCGCGTACTTCTCCGGGTCCGCCGAGGGCAGGTCGATCTTGTTCAGCACCGGGATGATGTGCAGGTCGTTCTCGAGCGCGAGGTACAGGTTCGCGAGCGTCTGCGCCTCGATCCCCTGCGCGGCGTCGACCAGCAGGATCGCGCCCTCGCACGCCTCGAGCGCCCGCGAGACCTCGTACGTGAAGTCGACGTGGCCGGGCGTGTCGATCAGGTGCAGCACGTGGTCCTGCCCGTCGACCTGCCACGGCAGCCGGACGTTCTGGGCCTTGATCGTGATGCCGCGTTCCCGCTCGATGTCCATGCGGTCGAGGTACTGCGCGCGCATGGCTCGCTCCTCGACGACGCCGGTGAGCTGCAGCATCCGGTCCGCCAGCGTCGACTTGCCGTGGTCGATGTGGGCGATGATGCAGAAGTTGCGGATCAACTCCGGCGGCGTGAAGGTGGTGTCGGCGAACGTCTTGGGCGCTGTCACTCGGGCTGTCCTCGGGATGGTGGGGGATGTCCGTACCCCATCGTCCCATGGACCTCCGGGTGCGGGTGGGGGTCATCCCCGATGCGGCCCCGCGCGTCTCGTGATGACCTCGAAGCATGACCACTTCACCCTCCCCCTCGCCGCCCGGCCCCGGCGTCCTCGACGCCGCGCTCGACCGGGCTTTCGGCCACCCCAGCGGCGTGCTGGGCAGGCTCGGCGGCAAGCTGATGGCGGTCAGCAACGCCGCGACCGAGCACCGCGTCGTCGACCTCGCCCGCCTCGAACCGGACGAGACCGTTCTCGTCATCGGCCCCGGTCCGGGGATCGGCCTCGACGCGGCGAGCAAACTCGCCGGTGAGGTGATCGGCGTCGAACCCTCCCCTCAGATGCGCGACCTGTGCACGGACCGCTGCGGCGACCGCGCCGAGGTGCGCGCGGGCAGCGCGGCCCAAACTGGCTGTGCGGACGCGTCCGCGGACGTCGCGCTGACCGTGAACAACGTCCAGCTTTGGGAGGACCGCGCGGCGGGCTTCGCCGAGTTGTTCCGGGTGCTGCGGCCAGGCGGACGCCTGCTGCTCTCGGCGCACGAGAAGTGGCTTCCGGTGACCCGGCACGAGTTGGCCGACGAAGCCGCCGCCGCGGGATTCACCGACCTGCAGACCTGGACCTGGGACCCGCCGGGATTCGCCCCGCTCGCCGCCCAGCTTCGAGCCGTGAAACCGAGCTAGCGCTTGTCGCGACGCAACGGGTGGTCCTCCGGGACCTCGACGAGAACGATCCGCAACCCGTCCGGGTCGGCGATCCACGCCTCGTCGGTGCCCCAAGGTTCGCGACGAGCCTCGCGCACCGGTTCGACCCCGCGTCCGGCCAATTCGGCCAGGGTCGCCGGGAGATCGCGGACCTGCAGGAACAGATTGACGTCCGGACCGGGTCCTTCTTCGCCGCTGCCGACCACCTCGATCGAACCGCCGCCGGCGAAAAACCGCGTGCCACCAGGGAACTCGCGCTCGATCGCGAGGCCGAGGGCGTCCCGGTAGAACGCGGTGGACACCTCGTGGTCGCGGGGGTGGATCAGCACCCGGCTGCTCAGTACGTCCATGGGTCCTGCCTACCTGAGCGGCTCAGGCGACCGCAATCGCAGCGATCCCGGCCAGCACCACCAGCGACCCGGCGAGCCGGCGGACCGCGTTGCGCTCGCGGAGCACGAGCCAGGCGGCAACCCCGCCGAAGACGATCGACAGTTCGCGCGCCGGCGCGACGAGGCTGACCGGCGCGATCCGCAGGGCGTACAGGACCAGCAGGTAGCTGACCGGCGAGGCCAGTCCGACGATCAGCACCTCGCGCCGGTGGTCGCGCCACAACCGCTTGATCTCGGACCGGCCGCGGGCGGCGGCCGGCGCGAGCAGGATGCTCTGGCCGATCGCGCCGCCGCCGAAGTAGACGAGCGGGGGCACGCCCAGCGACGTCACCGAGTGCGCGTCCCAGAGCGTGTAAGCCGCGATGACCGTGCCGGTGGCGACGCCGTAGAACACCCCGGCGCGACGAGCCTTCGCGTCGCCGGTGCTGCCGCCGAGACTGATCACCAGAACGCCCGCGACGACGAGGAAGGCACCGACCAGCCCGAGCACACCGGGCAGTTCGCCCAGGACCGTGACGGCCACGAGCACCGAAACCAGCGGGCCGGTGCCGCGGGCCAGCGGGTAGACGACGGACAGATCGCCGACCTCGTAGCCGCGCTGCAGCACGATCCCGTACACCACGTGCAGGACCGCGGTAAGCAGCGCGGCGAGCAGCCAAGTCCATTGTGGACGTTCCGGTTCGACGGCCAGCGCGACCGCGATCACCGGGAGCATCGCCACCGCGGAAACCGAGTAGTACAGCCAGACGAATCGCGGGCCGCCGCCGGAAACCCGTTTGGCGGCGAGGTTCCACACGGCGTGCACGACCGCGGCGACGAGAACCATGGCGAGGGCAGTGGTGTTCATCCGGGACCCTTTCAGGTTTTCAGCGCACGCTGAAGACCGGGTCCTCCAGGCTTTTGTCCCGTCAGATGAACGGCAGGGCTCGGTGTCCCGCCGAAGGTGCCGCTCGGACCAGTCCCGCCCGCCCTCGTTGTCTTCGCGACCCGCTCTGCGGGACCACGGGCAGGCGACGGAACCCTAGGCACTACCGAAATCCACCGTAACGGAGACGCGGGCGGGATGCCGAACGGTTCTCGGCTCCGGGGCCCGCTCCAGGGCCGCGAGCAGGGCTGTTAAGATTTTCGATTGTTGCCGTGCGGCATTCCGTCAGGGAGGAAACCCGGCAGTCCCTCGGGACTGATCCGGAGCCACGCGAACGCGGCAGCGACCTTCACCGAGTGAAAGAGGAACGCCTCCATGGCCAACATCAAGTCGCAGGTCAAGCGCATCGACACCAACGAGAAGGCGCGGCAGCGCAACCTGGCGATCCGGTCCTCGGTGAAGACCGCGATCCGCAAGTTCCGCGAGGCCGCCGAAGCCGGTGACAAGGACAAGGCCCTCGAACTGCAGCGCGACGCCGCTCGCAAGCTCGACAAGGCCGTCACCAAGGGCGTCATCCACGCCAACCAGGCCGCGAACAAGAAGTCGGCTCTCGCGAAGCGCGCGAACCAGCTCTGAGCGCAGTCTTTCCGGAAGGCCCGGCGGCTTCGGCTGCCGGGCCTTTTCCGTGTCCGGGAATCGCGGATTACCTTGCACCGATGACGGCTGACCGCACCTCTTAGGCAGCGGTCATCATGGCGTGCGGCGGAACCGAACGCTGCAGCCGGTCAGGGCCGTTTTTCGCCGGAGCGTCAGCGGTCGCCCTTGGCCGCGACCACCTCGAGGACCGCGCGCTGCAGGGCGTAGTTCGCATCGGCCGCCGCGCCCTTGACCTCGGCGTTCAGCCGCGCCACGACGCGCATCGCGGTCGCCAGGCCGTCCTGGCCCCAGCCGCGCGACTGGCCCTGCGCCTTGCGGATCTTCCACGGCGGCATGCCCAGTTCGCCCGCCATCTGGTTCGGGTTGCCGCGGCCGGCGGCGGACACGCGAGCGATCGTGCGGACCGCGTCAGCCAGTGCGTCGGCCACCAGGACGTGCGGAACGCCCAGCTGCATCGCCCACTGCAGCGACTCCATCGCGGCCGCCCGGTCTCCCGCGACGGCCTTCTCCGCGACCGCGAAGCCGGTCACGTCGGCGCGTCCGGTGTGGTAGCGGCGGACCGCCTGCTCGTCGATGACTCCCCCGGTGTCGGCGACCAGCTGCGTCGCCGCCGAGGACAGTTCGCGCAGGTCCGAGCCGACCGAGTCGAGCAGCGCCAGCAGGCCCGCGCCGTCGATCTTGCCGCCCGCGCGCCGCACCTCGTTGCGGACGAACGCCTCGCGCTCGGCCGGCTTGGTGAGCTTCGGGCATTCGGTGATCTCCGCGCCCGCCTTTTTCAACGCGCCCGGCAGGGCCTTCGCGGCCTTGCTCCGCCCGCCGCCGCTGTGCACGACCACGAGGACGATGCCGTCGGCCGGCGCCTTCACGTACGCCAGGACGGCGTCGGACAGCTCCTGCGAGATGTCCTGCGCCGACTCCAGCACGATCACGCGCCCTTCGGCGAACAAGGACGGGCTGACCAGCTCAGCCAGGACGGGCGGTGTGAGATCGGACACCCGCGTCCGCGTGAGGTCCGCCGTCGGGTCCGCGGCCTTGGCCGCGTCGAGGGAAGCTCGCACAGCCCGTTCGATGAGCAGTTCTTCCTCGCCCGTGACGAGGTGCAGCGGCGCGGGTGCGGTGGTCACCTCGTCATCCTCTCACCCGGCCGCCGGGCCGCCCGCCCCGGTGATGTGGGCCGCCTCCGTGGCACGAGCTGATCGGGATGTCGTACGGTGTAGCCGAGGACGCGCCCACCGGCGCTCCGACAACCGAATACCGCTCATCCAGAGGGGCAGAGGGAACGGCCCGACGAAGCCCCGGCAACCGGCGTACAGCCTGTCATCCCGCGATCGCGGGATAGCTGACGACCACGGTGCCAATTCCGGCCCGCTTCGGCGGGGCAGATGAGGAAAGGAACCTCGCGATGACTGCAGCCCTCAGCGCCACCTCCGCCAACAAGACGATCGACCTCGGTCCGGCCGTCGAACTGGTGTCGAAGGAAGAAGGGCACCGGCAGCCGCTCGCTCCGGAATTCGTCTCCGCCGAAGACTTCTCGCCGCTCGAGGTCGCCTACGACTTCGGCCGCGTCCGCCGCGAGGACATCGAGGCGGGCCCGCGCAACATCTGGCGTTACAAGAAACTCCTTCCCGTCCCCTCGACCGTCGAGGAGACCCCGAACACCGAACCCGGCTGTACCAGGCTCGTGCGCGCCGACCGGCTCGCGAAGGAGCTCGGCCTCAAGAGCGTGTGGGTCAAGGACGACACCGGCAACCCGACGCACTCGTTCAAGGACCGCGTGGTCGCCGTCGCGCTCGCGGCCGCGCGCGAGTTCGGCTTCGAGGTCCTCGCGTGTCCCTCAACCGGCAACCTGGCCAACGCGACCGCGGCCGCCGCGGCTCGCGCCGGCTGGCGGTCGGTCGTGCTGATCCCGAAGAACCTCGAGCGCGCGAAGATCCTCACCACCGCGGTCTACGACGGCGACCTGATCGCCGTCGACGGCAACTACGACGACGTGAACCGGCTGGCCACCGAACTGGCCGGCGAGCACCCGAAGTGGGCGTTCGTGAACGTCAACGTCCGCCCGTACTACTCCGAGGGCTCGAAGACGCTCGCCTACGAGGTCGCCGAGCAGCTCGGCTGGCGCCTCCCCGAGCAGATCGTCGTGCCGATCGCCTCCGGTTCCCAGCTCACCAAGGTGGACAAGGGTTTCCGCGAGCTGGGCCAGCTCGGTCTCGTGGACGCCAGCCCGTACAAGGTGTTCGGCGCGCAGGCCACCGGCTGCTCGCCGGTTTCCACCGCGTACCGCAACGGCCACGACGTGGTCCAGCCGGTGAAGCCGGACACGATCGCCCGCTCGCTCGCGATCGGCAACCCGGCCGACGGCCCGTACGTGCTCGACGTGGTCAACCGCACCGGCGGCGCGATCGAGGACGTCACCGACGAAGAGGTGGTCGAAGGCATCCGGCTGCTCGCGCGCACCGAAGGCATCTTCACCGAGACCGCGGGCGGCGTCACCGTGGCGACCGCGAAGAAGCTCGTCGAAACCGGCAAGCTCGACCCGGACGCCGAAACCGTCCTCCTCATCACCGGCGACGGCCTGAAGACCCTCGACGCGGTCGAGAACCACATCGGCCCGAAGGCCACCGTGCCGCCGTCCGCCGCAGCCGTCGCCAAGGCGCTCGGCTACTGACCCACCGGCCCGGGGTCCGCTGCCCTATCGCGGCGGACCCCGCGGCTCACCCCGGCGTGCGACCGCCGGTCCGTTTCCCGCGGGCAGAACGGCGGTGTCGCCGTCGATATCGGTCCGGGTGACCAGCACTCCCATCGTGCCGAGAACGTCCACTGTGGACTTGCTCGGATGTCCGTACCCGTTGCCCGCGCCGACACTGATCAGCGCGGTGCGCGGCCGCACCGCCGCGAGGAACTGCGGCAGCGAATATCTCGAGCCGTGATGCGGCACCTTCAATACGTCAGCCCGCAAATCGGCGCCCTCGGCGAGCAGGTCTGCTTGCGCAGCCAGTTCAACGTCTCCGGTCAGCAAGACCCGGCCAGCCGAGGTGTCGGCGCGCAGGACCACCGAACTGTTGTTGATCATCGTGCCGTCCTGCAACGCAGGTGACCGAGCAGTGGCGTAGCGCGGACCTAGCACGTCCAGTGACAATCCCGGCCATTCCAGGCGTTGCCCCTCGCTCAACTGCACGAGCGGCACGCCACGACGCCGCGCTTCGCCGGAAACCGACTGCCACGCCCACGCTGGAGCACGTCCGGGCCCGACCGCGATCGCACCGACTGCCCGTCCGTCGAAGACCGAGGCGAGACCACCGATGTGATCCGCGTGCAGATGGCTCAGCACGAGCAGCGGCACCCGTTCGACTCCCAGCCTCTGCAGGCATTCGTCGACCGGCCCCGGCTCCGGCCCGGTATCCACGACCACGGCACGGCCGGGCTCGGCAGTCGCGAGAACTACCGCATCTCCCTGTCCGACATCGCATTCCACCATCGCCCAGCCGCCCGGCGGCCAACTGGGGGCCAGGACTTTGGCCGGCACGACCGTCAGCAGCACAACAACCAGGCCGATCGCCACCAGCAGCCGAAGTCGGCGAAACCTTGCCGCCACCACGACTACCACCAGCAGGCCCGCCGCGCATAATCCGCCCCACCAGCCGCCAGGCCAGGACAGCGCTGCCCCTGGTGCCCTCGCGCCGTGTCGGGCGACAGTGATCAGCCACCGCGCCTCCGGGTCCGCCAGATGGATCAGCAGCTGCCCGGCACCTGGCCACCACGGCCCGACGACTGTCGCGAGCACGCCTAGCACGGTGACCGGCGCGACCACTGGCGCCGCAAGGACATTGGTGACGACCGAGACCAGGCTGACCGTGCCCGCCATTCCGGCGATGACTGGTGCGGTGACCACGAAAGCGGCAAGTGGCACGGCGAGGCCTTCGGCGTAACCGGATGGAACTCCCCGTCGTACCAAGGAATCCGCCCAGCGCGGCGCGAGCAGCACCAGCCCGGCCGTCGCGAGAACCGAGAGCGCGAAGCCGAAGTTCGCCGCCATCGTCGGATCCCACGCCACCAGGACGCACACCGCGAACGCCAATGCGGGCAGCGCTGAACCGCGTCGTCCGAGAGCCAGCGCGAGCAAACCGATACCGCCCATGACACCGGCCCGCACCACGCTCGGTTCAGGACCCACCAGGACGAGAAATCCCGCCAAGCAGGCACCAGCCGCCGCTGCGGAAAACCTTGGCCCTGCTCGGATCAATCGGCACAGCAGCAGGACAGCTCCGCCGATG
The DNA here is from genome assembly GCF_042754125.1 of Amycolatopsis sp. NPDC059235. Taxonomy (NCBI): domain Bacteria; kingdom Bacillati; phylum Actinomycetota; class Actinomycetes; order Pseudonocardiales; family Pseudonocardiaceae; genus Amycolatopsis; species Amycolatopsis sp. NPDC059235. The sequence goes on along the minus strand of NZ_JBHZAG010000004.1, from coordinate 48,483 downwards.
ATGACAAGATTTCCGCCGCTCACCGCCATCAAGTGGGTGAGCCCGGAGGCGGTGAACTCGCTTTCGACCCGCTGCGGCAACGCACTCGTGTCGCCGAGCACCAGTCCGGGCAGCAGGCCCGCCGGTTCCTCCGGCAGGATCGCGCACAGCGAATGCAAGCTGCTCCGCAGAGCCGCGGCGGCGCGCTGCCACCACGGCGCCGGTCCTGCGTCGACGGGTGCGGCACGGACGGAGAGCACCGCGGCGGTCAGCTCGCCGCCGCGTGCGGGCAGGAGCCGTCCGGACGTCGACACTTCCTGCCCTGGCAGCAGACCGCTCCATCCGGTGACCGGTGCCAGCAACAGAACCCGGCCGGTCGACTCGACGGGCTGACCGTCCACTGTAGCCGTGGTAACCCTTGCCGGAATCGCCACTGAGCGAGTGCCCGCTTGCTGGTCTGCGTAGCCAGCTTGGTGGATCGGCCGTGGGCGCTCGCTGATCTCGACCCGCAGCGTCGCTGTGACGCCATGGGCTGCGGCGGCTCCCAGCGGGTCGGATGCCGCGTCGTGAATGCGAAGGGCTGTTGGCACAGCGGCAACGAGCCCGGCCAGCAGCAACGCTCCCCCAACGCCAGCGTATCGGGAGCGGCCGCGCGCCAGAAGCGCCGCGGCGCCGATGACCGCGACGGCTCCGATCACGGTCGCGGCCCACCAACCGAGTTGCAGTCCGGCGAGGGTGGCCGCCCATCCGGCGACGGCGGCGGGGACAAGGCGGAAATCGTGGTCACGGCGCGACTTTTCCTCGGTTTCCAGCTTCATCCGACGGTCACCTGCTCGCGAAGTTTTTGGAACTTGCTTTCTCCGATGCCATCGACGTCGCGGAGTTGTTCGACGCTCGAGAAGCCGCCGTGCTGAGTGCGCCAGTCGGTGATGCGCCGGGCGGTGACCTCGCCGACGCCGGGGAGGCTGTCGAGTTGTTCGGCGGTCGCGGAGTTCAGGTCGATCTTGCTGGCTGCAGCGGCTGAACCGGCCGGTGCGGCTTGCGCAGCGGGGACGCCGACCGCCAGCTGTTCCCCGTCGGTGAGTTTGCGGGCGAGGTTCAGTGCGGTCAGGTCGACACCCGGGTTCGCGCCTCCGGCGGCGCGGAGGGCGTCGGCGACGCGGGAACCCGAGGGCACGGTGACGAGTCCTGGGGAGCGCACGTGGCCGACGACGCTGATTACCAGGCTCTCGTTGGCTTTCGAGGCGTGTGGCGCCTGCGCTCGGGCGGTCGGGAGCGGCGGGGCGAGCTCGGCCGCGGGTGAGCGGCCGAAAATCGCCAGGCCACCGGCGACGACCGCGGCGGCTGCCAGCAAGGCGAGGGCGAAGATCATTCCTCGGCGGCCCAGAACGCCCGGCAGGCCGGTTGCTCCGGGGAGCCAGCGGCGTGTCCACCGCTGTTCGGTGTGTTCCGGCAGCCAGCTGCGGACCAGTTTGCCGGCGGGCAGCTGGTTTTCCGGAGGGGCTGGGTTGTCGGCAAGTGCGGACAATCGCGCTTTGCGGCTCGTTGGCTGCGAGAGTCGTGCGGAGCTGGATGGGGAAGTGTCTGCCGCAGCCGTCGGCTGGCTGTCCGGAAGTGGTGGACTGTCAGCAGGTGTGGTCAGGTGGGCTTTCAGACCCGTTGGCCGCGAGAGTGGCATGGGCTTGGACCGCAAACTGTCCGCGTCGGTCGCGGATCGGTCGCCCAGAAGCGCTGAACTGTCGGCAAACGCAGATAGGCGGGCTTTCAGACCTGTTGGCCGCGAGTGCGGTATGGACTTGAGCGGCAAACCGTCCGCGTCGGTCACGGACTGCCCACCCAAAAGCGGTGAACTGTCAGCAGCTGCAGACAAGCGGGCTTTCAGACCTGTTGGCCGCGCGTGTGGCATTGAGTCAGCTGCCGAGGCGTCTGCGCCTGCCAGGAGGTGACTGTCGGCACTTGCCGACAGTCGGTTGTCCGCGGCACCGTCGACGATCGCCGACCGCTGGTCGTCGCGAGAAGGCGAACTGTCAGCACCTGCAGACACTCGATGCTTCGCCCCCGCGTCCCGAGCAAGCACACCAGGCAACTCCGTGCCCGCGGACAGCTGGTTGTCTGCACCTGCCGACAACCGTCCGCGCGCTGCTCGGCCCGCGCGGCCGGTGGGCAGCCAGCGACGCACTGACTGGCCGCCGGTTCCGGCGGTATGCGGGACCACGGCCAGCTGGTCGGCCAGCCAGGTGAGCCTGACGTTCACGGGAGTGCCCGGATCCCGGGCGGAATTCTCGAACACACGATCGACGCTAGGCGTCGGCTGGCTCGGCGGCGAGAGGGTTCCGCGCGATCTGTGGACAACCCGCCCCTTGGGGACAACTCGGCCGTCGCGGCCGGAGACGCGGCGGAATTTGTCGGGGTGCGCGGTCATACTGGCTGGTTTGCCTGCGGCACGGGTGATCGAAAAGCGTTCGCACCTTCCGTTGTCATCCGTTAGACCTGGTAGTCAGCCGTCGAACAGGAGCCGCCGCAGCTGTGGACCACGCCGAACTGACCTTGCGCCCGATCACGGGGCCGGAAGAGCTCGATCTCTTCTGCCGGCTCACCTACGCCCTCGACCACGAACTCGCCGACGACCTTGCCGCCGGTCGCCGCAGGCCGGGGTGGATGTGGGTCGCGCTTCGCAGCGGCGAGCTCGTCGCCAGGGCCGCGTGGTGGGGCCGCGCCGAGGAGCCGGTCCCGTTTGTGCTGGACGTTTTCGATCTTGAGGACGTGGCCGTCGGAGCGCGGCTGTTGCGAACTGCGATGGCGGAGATTCTGCCGACGGGCACCCGGCCTCCGACTTACCACCGGCTGGTCCCCTCGGATTGGCGCGAAGAAGCGGCGACTCGAAGCGTGGTCGAAGACCGGATGACCGCGCTCGAACAGACCGGTGCGAAGCTGCTCGCCGAGCGGCTGCGCTTCGAGTGGGCACCGGGGACTCCGGTCGCTCCACCGAACCGACTGGTCTTCCGCCCGATCCGCGACGAAGCCGAGATCCTCGACCTGATGACCCGCGTCCTGGACGGGACGCTCGACGCGCACAGCCGCGACGACCTGACCCGGATGTCCGCTCGCGAAGCGGCAATCCGGCATTACGAGGACGAACTGGCGCACTACCGCAGCCCCCGGGACTGGTGGCGGGTCGCGACGCTCTCCGACGGCACGCCGGTCGGTTTCGTCACGCCGGCGCGCAACAACTACAACCCGATCATCGGATATCTCGCCGTCCTGCCCGAGCATCGCGGCAACGGCTACATCGACGACATTCTCGCCGAGGGCACCCGAATCCTTGCCGCCCAAGAAGTTCCTCGCATCCGGGCCGCGACGGATCTCGGCAATGTCCCGATGGCGAACGCGTTCCGGCGCGCGGGATACGTCGACTTCGAGCGGACGATCACGATGGCCTGGCCGTGATTCGCGCGGAACCGTGGGAACGCGCGGTCGCTCACGTGGCCGCGTTGGCGGCTGGCGGCCCGGCGGATCCGTCGTGGCGGGTCACGCTGCATTTCCATCCGGACCGGCTCGTCAACGGCGTGCCGATCCTCGAGAGCATGGCGCGCGACGGCCGGTATCGCTCGCAGTTCGAGACCGGAGTCAGCAACGGCGGGCTGACCGCGCGTCGGGGAGGAGACCGCTGGCGCTGGGAAAGCCGGTTGTTCGCTGGTGTCTACGACGACGTCGCGGCCGCGCACCGGCCGAAATACGGGTCGCTGAATTTTCGCGGCCGAAAGACAGGCGGCTCGCCGCGGTTCGGCTCGGCGTATCTGCGGCTCGCGCGGCACACGATGTCCCGCACGACTTTCGCTTATCCCGACAGCGTTTTCGAACCGACCTCGTTCGGCGTCGAGGCCCGGCTTTCCGAGCTGGTCGCGATTGCCGAGGCGGACGACAAAGACTTGCTGGACGACTACATCGAGGCGCAGGTGCACGGAGAGGTAAATCTGGCGCGGGACGTCGAGGCGCTGGTTCTCGATCCGTCTTACCGAGGAACCGAAATCGAGACCGCGGCCCAAAAACTGGGTGCGGTCGAATGGCACGACGGGTTTCGGCTAGACACCGGAGAACTGCTCCGGCATCCCGAATACCGAGGTCCGGAATTCACCGCGCTGGGCGCAGAACTCGCCGAGGACGGCAAGCTCGATCCGCGTATCCTCGGGAAAGCCACCGGCCAGGACGAGCAAGCGCTCAAACGTGTCTGGCATCTGCTCGCGCGATTCGGCAACCAGGAACTCAGCTAGGCGCGCTGCACGACCACGCCGAGCACGCCAGGGCCGGTGTGCGCGCCGATGACCGCGCCGATCTCCGACACCACGCATCCCCCGGCACAGCCGGGGATCGCTTCCTCCAGCCGGTTCGCCAACTCGACAGCGCGTTCCGGCGAAGCGAGATGATGCACCGCCAACTCGACCGGCCCCGTCCCCGCCGCCTGCACGGACAACTCGACCAAGCGCCCGATCGCGCGGTTCATCGTGCGCACTTTTTCCAGCGGCAGGATCCGGCCGTCGGACATGTGCAGCACCGGTTTCACCGCCAGCGCGGTGCCGAGCAGCGCCGCGGCCGAGCCGATCCGACCGCCTCGGCGCAGGTGTTCCAGCGTCTCGACCACGAACAACGTCGACGATCGGTCGGCCGTTTTCGTCGCGACTGCTTCGACTTCGGCCGGGCTGGCTCCGGCAGCGGCGGCGTCCGCGGCATGCAGGGCCGCGAAGCCCAAACCCATCGCCGTGGTGCGGGAATCGACGACCCGGACCCGGTCCGAGCCGACTTCTTCCGCGGCCAGGACGGCGGCTTCCCAGGTACCGGACAGCTCTCTCGACAGGTGCACGGACACGACGGCGTCCGCGCCGGCGTCGAGCGCGGCCCGGAATTCGGTGGCGAACTCGGCCGGAGTGGGCCGCGAAGTCGTGACGATCTTGCGCTCCCCCAGCGCTTCCGCGAGCGCGGCGGGACCCATTTCGACGCCGTCGAGCGAACACACGCCTTCCACCAGGACGTGCAGGGGCACCACCCGCACCGAGTGCCGCTCGGCGAAGCCTTCGGGCAGGTGCGCGGTGGAGTCCGTGACCACGGCGACCGACACGTCGTCAGCCTACGTTGCCAGAGCCGAGGTGCGGGGCAACGAGCTTCGCCATCGCGGTGCCGACAGCTTCGTGCCCGGCCCATCCCCAGTGCATGCCGTCGGGATTTCCCGCGCCGCTCAAGACATGTTCGCCAACCACGCCGGGCGTGTCGAGCAACGGCACTTCGCGTCGCGCGGCCCACGAAGCGAGCGCAGCGGCCGCTTCGGCGCGTCCCGTGTGTACGCGTCCGTACGCATCAGCGCGGTGCACCGAAGGCAGCATGCCGAACACCGGCAACTCAGGGCGTAGCGCGCGCAACGCTTCGACGGACTGGTCCAGATAGCTCACGCTCAGGCGCGCAGGAAGCACGCGAGGACGTCCGCGCATCACGACAGACAAACGTGGCTGCGCAGCGAGATAAGCACCGCGTACAACGCGACGCACGCCGTCGGGGCGAAGGTAGCGAAGCCCCTGACGCAAGTACGTCGGCAGAGGCGACGGCAGTGTGTCCATGTGACCGACGGCGAGCACGACGGCGTCGACGCGACGCAGATCCGCCCACACGCGCGGGTCGCCGGTGAGCGACCACCACAGGTCTCGCGCGGTCCAGCCGATTCCGGCGACAAGATCGGCTTGGCCGGACAGCGCGTTCGCGGCGACGTTGGGCCACAGGCGCGGATCATCGGCCGCGCAAGGGCCCTCGGGGCCGTGGAAACAGAGTGAATCGCCGAAGACGAGCAGCTGCGGGCTCATCGGGTCAGCCGGTGATGCCCGCGTTGTACGCGTGCAACCGCCACTTCCCCTCGCGGTGGCCGAGTTCGACCCAGTGGCAGTTCATGATCCCGCCGAGCGACGGCCAGACCTCGACCGGAAGGCCGAGCAGCTTCGCGGTCAGCGCGAGGATGAGCCCGCCGTGCGAGGCGAGCAGGACCGATTCGCCGACGTCGGAGTTCGGCTGCATCAGGTCGTTGACCACCTCGGCGGCGCGTTCGGCGACCTCCACCCGGGACTCGCCGCCCGGCGGAGCCCACGCGGCGTTGGTGCGCCACAGCCGGCGGTCGCCCGGATAGCCTTCGTCGACCTCGGCGCCGGTCAGGCCCTGCCACTCGCCGAGGTGCGTCTCGCGCAGCCGCTTGTCGATCTGCAGCGGCACGCCGATCGCCTCCGTGAGCACCGTCGCGGTGTCGGTGGCGCGGCGCAGATCGGACGCGATCACCAGCTCCGGCGCGAAGCGCGCGAGTGCGGGCACGGCGAAGCGCGCCTGGTTCCAGCCGACCGGGGTCAGCGCGGAATCGAGGTGTCCCTGCATGCGGCCGGCGGCGTTGTAGTCCGTCTCGCCGTGCCGCCAGAGCAGCAGCCGCCGCGGGCTCACGCCTCCGGACCGTCCGCGTCGTCGGTGTCGTTGGCGGGGACCGTCGCCAGCCCTTCGACCTCGATCCGCGGGCAGTCCTTCCACAGCCGCTCGAGGCCGTAGAACGAGCGCTCGTCCGCGTGCTGGACGTGGACGACGACGTCGACGTAGTCGAGCAGCACCCAGCGGCCCTCGCGGGCGCCTTCGCGCCGGACCGGCTTGTGCCCCTCGATGCGGAGCTTCTCTTCCACGTTGTCGACGATCGCGCCGACCTGGCGCTCGTTGGCCGCGGAGGCGATCACGAACGCGTCGGTGATCACGAGCTGCTCGGACACGTCCAGGACGACCACGTCGCTGGCCAGCTTGTCGGCCGCCGCGTGCGCGGCCGCCACCGCCAGGTCCCGTGCCTCGGACGTCGCTGCCACAGTGCTCCTTCAGATTCGGGGTATGCCCGGACGAGGGTACCCGGTCAGGCCTCGGCGTCCTTGCGGTAGAGGTCCTTCTTGGCGATGTAGCGCACAACGCCGTCGGGCACGAGGTACCAGACCGGCTCGCCCCGCTCGACGCGTTCGCGGCATCCGGTGGACGAGATGGACATGGCGGTGACCTCGACGAGGCTCACCTTGCCGCTCGGCAGATGATGCGAATTGAGCCGGTAGCCCGGGCGGGTGACGCCGATGAAATGCGCGAAGTCGAACAGCTCGCCCGCCTTGTGCCAGGTGAGGATCTGCTCGAGCGCGTCGGCCCCGGTGATGAAGAACAGCTCGTCGTCCGGGTACTCCTCGTGCAGGTCGCGCAGCGTGTCGACGGTGTAGGTCTGGCCGCCGCGGTCGATGTCGACCCGGCTCACCGAGAAGACCGGGTTGGACGCGGTGGCGATGACCGTCATCAGGTACCGGTCCTCGGCGCGCGTGACGCGGCGGCCGGACTTCTGCCACGGCTGCCCGGTAGGCACGAAGATGACCTCGTCGAGCGCGAACCGCGACTGGACCTCGCTGGCCGCGACGAGGTGGCCGTGGTGCACGGGGTCGAAGGTGCCGCCCATGACCCCGATCCGGCGTGGTGACATAGCCGGTGAGCCTATACGCGCGGGCACGCGAGGGCTTCCCGTCGCGACTGCGACCTAGGTTACTGTTGTGATATGAGTCACATAACTCTGCGTTTACGGCCGGAAACTGTCCGTTCGGGGTCGGTCGGCTCCGGGATTGTCGGGGGCATGGGGTAGACCGGGGGACGTGGACACCACCGCTACCACCCCAGACCTCCGGACCCGCGCCGAGACCCTGCTCCGCGCGCTCGCCGGGGACAACGCCGCCCTCCGAGAGGACCAGTGGACCGCCATCGAGGCGCTGGTCGCGCACCATCGGCGCGCGCTCGTCGTGCAGCGCACCGGCTGGGGAAAGTCGGCCGTGTACTTCCTGGCCACCGCGCTGCTGCGGGAACAGGGAGCGGGGCCGACGGTCATCGTTTCGCCGCTGCTCGCCCTGATGCGCAACCAGATCTCCGCCGCCGCCAGGGCGGGGATCCACGCGGCCACCATCAACTCGGCGAACGCGCAGGAATGGGACCAGGTCCAGGCGTCCGTGGCGGCGGGCGAGGTGGACGTGCTGCTGGTCAGTCCGGAACGGCTCAACAACCCGGACTTCCGCGACAGCGTGCTGCCGAAGCTCACCGCCAGCGCCGGCCTGCTGGTGGTGGACGAGGCGCACTGCATTTCCGACTGGGGCCACGATTTCCGGCCGGACTACCGGAGGCTGCGCACCCTGCTGGGCGACCTGCCCGAGGGCGTTCCGGTGCTGGCCACCACCGCGACCGCGAACGACCGGGTGGCCACGGACGTCGCCGAGCAGCTCGGCATCGGCGGCGAGACGGACACGCTCGTCCTGCGCGGTCCGCTCGACCGGGAAAGCCTGCGGCTGGCTGTGGCCGAACTGCCGAGTGACGAGGCGCGGCTGGCCTGGCTCGCCGAGCACCTGGCGGAACTGCCGGGGTCGGGCATCATCTACACGCTCACCGTCGCCGCCGCGCACGACGTCGCCGCGCTGCTGTCCGATCGCGGCTACCCGGTGGCCGCCTACACCGGGAAGACCGATCCGGCCGATCGCCAGGCCGCGGAGGACGATCTGCTGGAGAACCGGGTCAAGGCGCTGGTGGCGACCTCGGCGCTCGGGATGGGGTTCGACAAGCCGGACCTCGGATTCGTGGTGCACCTGGGCGCGCCGTCGTCGCCGATCGCCTACTACCAGCAGGTCGGGCGTGCCGGTCGCGGCGTCGAGCGGGCCGAGGTGGTGCTGCTGCCGGGGCGGGAGGACAAGGCGATCTGGGCATACTTCGGATCGCTGGCGTTCCCGGACGAGCTACGCGTCACGCAGGTGCTCAACGCGCTCGCGTACTCCGACCGTCCACTTTCGACAGCCGCGCTGGAACCGTCGGTCGAGCTCTCCCGGTCGCGGCTGGAGATGGTGCTGAAAGTGCTCGATGTGGACGGTGCGGTGCGCCGGGTGCGCGGCGGCTGGGAAAGCACCGGACAGCCGTGGGAGTACGACCGGGAACGGTACGAACGCGTCAGCGTCGCGCGGGCGGCCGAGCAGGAGGCGATGCTCGGGTACATCCGCACGGCCGGATGCCGGATGGAGTATCTGCGGCGGCAGCTCGACGATCCGGAGGCAGCGCCGTGCGGCCGGTGCGACAACTGCACCGGGGAGCATTGGAACACCGCGGTGTCCGAGGAAGTCGCGGGCGAGACGCGGGAACGGCTGGACCGGCCCGGGGTCGCGGTGGCACCGCGAAAACAGTGGCCGAGCGGGATGAAGGGGCTCGACGTGCCGCTGTCGGGCCGGATCAAGACGGAAGAGCAGGCCGAGCAGGGACAGGTGCTGGGCCGGCTCACGGACGTGGGCTGGGGCGGCCGGTTGCGCGAACTGCTCGGCCCGGGCGCGCCGGACGCCGAGGTTCCCGACTCGGTTTTCGACGCGTGCGTGAAGGTGCTCGCGGGATGGCAGTGGGCGCAACGTCCGGTGGCGGTGGTGGCGATCCCGTCGGCGACGCGGCCGCAGCTGGTCGACAGCCTCGCGTTGCGCTTGTCGGCGATCGGGCGGCTGGACTACCTGGGTGAGCTGACGTCGGCCGGGCCGCCGCCTCGGCAGGCGAACAGCGCGCAACGGCTGGCCGATCTGTGGCGGAGGTTGAGCCTGCCGGACGACGTGGCGGCGAGTGTCGCGCAGGCGCAGGGGCCGGTGCTGCTGGTGGACGACCTGATCGACACCGGCTGGACGATGACACTGGCGGCGCGGCTGCTGCGCCGGGCCGGGGCGGAGGGGGTGTTGCCGTTCGCGTTGGCGACCACTGCTTGAGGTGCGGTGCGGCCTGGGTGCGTGGGCGGCTGGGCGGGATCGGTTTGAGGTGCGCGGCAGCGTGGGCGACCGAACGGAATCGGCTTGAGCTCCGCAGCGGCCCAGGCGACCGAACAGAATCGGCTTGAGCTTCGCCGCGGGCCGGTGCGGACCGAGGCTGTGTTTGCGGCGGGAGCGAGTCGGGCACGGTTAGTCCTGGCGGGTTGATCCGGCCCGGTGCGCGGGCACTGAATCGGTGATGCCGCTGCGGTGCCTCCCGACGCGGTGCGCCCGATCCGCGCTACGCGACTGAGGCCGTTCAGGTGACCGCGGGATGCCGCACGAACGAAGCGGGGCGGGGCGGGGCGGGGCGGGGCGGGGCGGGGCGGGGCGGGGCGGGGAAAGTATCGGCCAAGCAGCCGGGCTCAGCCGGAGCAGCCTGCGCCGCTGCGTCGCCACGCAGTCTGGGCAGGGCGGGCCAGCGCCCGCGCCTCCTCGCGTGGCTACCGTCCGCATCGCCACCCGCGCCCCCATGATCCCCCTGCGGCAAAAGCATTCCCGCATCACAGACCGCAGTGGGACAAGCACCAACCGCCATCATGGGGCGAGATCTACCGATCTCCGGGCATTTCTGGCAAAGTCCCGTTCCACTCGGCGGACGTGCGGACGTGTGGAGGTTGCCCGATGGCCGGTCCTACGACCGAAGGCGTCGCCCGGCATCGGTTGCCGGTGCGGAAGTTGTTCGCTGCCAGTGCGGGCAATGCGCTCGAGTGGTTCGACTGGACGATCTACGCGACCTTCAGCATCTACTTCGCCGGCGCGTTCTTCCCTCCCGGCAACGAAACGCTCGCGCTGATCAACACCTTCGCCACCTACGCGCTCGCGTTCTTCTTCCGGCCGCTCGGCGGCGTGCTCCTCGGGCGCTTCGCCGACGTGCACGGGCGCAAGCCCGCCATGTTGCTCACCATTTCGCTGATGGCGGGCGGGTCGGTCGCGATCGGCGTGCTTCCGACGTTCGCGCAGGTCGGGTGGCTGGCTCCGATTCTCCTGCTGCTCGCGCGCATCGCGCAGGGGCTTTCGCTCGGCGGCGAGGTTTCCAACGCTTCCGCGTACCTCGGCGAGGTCGCGCCCAAGGAGCGGCGCGGTCGGTACTCCTCCTTCTTCTACATCTCCACCGGGTCCGCGGTGCTCATCGCGACGGTGCTCGGGTTCGTGCTCGCCCGCACGATGGACAAGGCGCACCTCACCTCGTTCGGCTGGCGGATTCCGTTCCTGCTCGGCGGCGTGCTCGGGCTGGTCGGGCTGTGGCTGCGGCGCAGTCTCGAAGAAACCGAGCTGTACCACGAGAAAAAGGAGAGCGCGCGGCAAGTGAAACGGCCGTTGCTCACCACGGTCACCCAGCATCCGCGGGCGGTCGGGCAGCTCATCGGGTTCTCGATGCTCTCGACGCTTTGCTACTACACCTTCTTCAGCGCCCTCACCTCCTTCGCGGTCAAGGGACGCGGCGCGAACGACGTCGACACCTTCCTCGCGCTTTCCATCGCGACCGCCCTCTTCGTCGTCCTCCAGTACCCGATGGGTGCGCTCGCCGACCGGCACGGGCGGCGGCCTCAGTTGCTGGTCTGGTCCGGGGCCACCGCGCTCGTGATCGTGCCTCTCTCCTACCTCGTGCGGCCCGGGTTCGGGAATCTGCTCATCGTGTTCTGCGTCGGCCTCGCGCTCTACACCGCGATGACCTCGCTGGCGCCGGCGATCATGAGCGAGCTCTTTCCCACCGAACTGCGCGGGCTGGGCATCGGCGCTTGGTACAACCTGACCGTCGCCGTGTTCGGCGGGACCGCGCCGCTCGTGCTCAGCGCGCTTTCCGCGGCGGGCGCTGCCACTGCCTTCTTCTGGTATGTCGCCGTCGCGGCGGCGATCGCGTTCTTCGTGATCCTCCGGATGCCCGAAACGAAGGGCAGCGAACTGCGGTAAACCCGCTAGCGCGCGGTCGGTAGGCTTCACCGATCGACTACGCGAAGGAGGGACACCGTGCGCAAGCCCGAGGTTAGTGAGGAACTGGCCCGACGCGTGGTGGCCTCGCTCCGCCGCGCGTTCGACGTCGACCTCGACCCGTCCGCGGCGCTCATCGCGGTGTCCACTCGCGACGGTGTCGACTACCAGTGCAACCTGGCGATGAGCCTCGGCAAACGGCTCGGCAAGCCGCCGCGCGAGGTCGCGGCCGGGATCGTCGAGAACCTGGAGCTGGACGGTGTCGCCGACCAGCCGGAGATCGCCGGGCCCGGGTTTCTGAACTTCGTGTTGCGCCGCGAATGGCTTGAGCAGCGCGTGGCCGAGCAAGCGAAAGACGACCGGCTCGGGGTTGCCGAGGCCGAGCAGCCGCGCCGGGTCGCGCTCGACTACAGCAGTCCCAACGTGGCCAAGGAAATGCACGTCGGGCACGTGCGCTCCACGGTGATCGGCGACGCGATCAGCAGGCTGCTGCGCTTCGTCGGGCACGAGGTGCTGCCGCACAACCATCTCGGCGACTGGGGCACGCCGTTCGGCATGCTGATCGAACACCACCTGGACGAACCGTCCGGGGATCGCAGCGACCTCAACGCGTTCTACCAGGCCGCACGCCGGAAGTTCGACGCCGACGAGGCCTTCGCGACCCGTTCCCGCGAGCGCGTCGTGAAGCTCCAGAGCGGCGACGCGGACACGCTCGCCTTCTGGCAGGAACTCGTCGATGAGTCGACAAGGCACTTCAACGCGGCCTACCGCCAGCTCGGCATCACGCTCACCGACGACGACATCTACGGCGAAAGCTTCTACAACCCGTACCTGGGCGAGGTCGTCGACGAACTCGAAGCCGACGGGCTCACCGAGCTCAGCGACGGCGCGGTGTGCGTGTTCCCCGAAGGCTTCACCAACCGCGAAGGCGACCGGCTCCCGCTGATCGTCCGCAAGCGCGACGGCGGCTACGGCTACGCGGCCACCGACCTCGCCACCATCCGGTACTGGACCGCCGAACGCGGGGCGACCGATCTGCTGTACGTCGTCGGCACCCCGCAGGCGCAGCACTTCGCGATGATCTTCGCGGTGGCCCGTGCGGCGGGCTGGCTCGAAGGCGTGCACGCCGAGCACATCGGGTTCGGCTCGATCCTCGGCGCGGACGGCAAGGTGATGCGCACCCGCGCCGGCGAGACGATCAAGCTCGCCAGCCTGCTCGACGAAGCAGTGGCGCAGGCCGCGGAAGTCGTTGCGGAGCGCAGTAAACTGAGCAAGGAAGAGCAGCGGGAAGTCGCGCGCGCAGTCGGTATCGGAGCGGTCAAGTACGCCGACCTTTCCAGCGACCGCGAACGCGACTACGTGTTCGACTGGGACCGCATGCTCGCCAAGGACGGCAATACGTCCGTCTACCTGCAGTACGCGCACGCACGGATCGAGTCGATCCTCGCCAAGGCGGGCGAAACCGACGATAACGCGCCCGTCCTTCTTCAAAAACCAGAGGAACGCACGCTCGCGCTGACGCTGCTGCGGTTCAGCGAAGCGATCAGTGCGGCGACGTCCGCGTACGCGCCGCACAAGCTCTGTACGTACCTGTACGACACCGCGGTCACGTTCTCGCGCTTCTACGAGGAGTGCCCGGTGCTGACCGCGGAAACCCCGGAGCTGCGCGCTTCGCGGGTACAGCTGGCCACGCTCACGTCGCGCACGCTCGTGCAGGGCTTGGCGTTGCTCGGCATCGAAGCCCCGCGACGCCTCTAAATCAGGGTCCGATGTGGACGAGCGCCATCAACGTGTCGGCGACCTCGTCCACCGCTTTTCCCCGTGCGGCGGACGGCAATTCACCGCACCACGTCGGCGCCTGGCTCATCGCTGCGTGCATGCACTGCAGCACGGTGTCGACGCTGGTGACGGTGAACTCGCCGCTCGTCAGGCCTTCTTCGACCAGCGCGCGGAACAGCGCGTCGTGGCGGAGGCGGAGTTCCTTGATGCGTTCGCGTTGCGCGCTCGGCCATTCGCGCGGCATCAGGAACAGCCGCAGCGCCGCCGGATAGTCGTTGACCGCGATCGTGACGTGCTCGTGGATCAACGCGCGCAGGCGGTCTCCCGGCGTGCCCTCGGTGCGGTCGAGCAGTTGCTCCAGCCGCGCCGTCCACTCGTCGCCGAGCGTCTCGATCGCCGCCGTGCCTAGCTCGTCTTTGCTGGAAAAGTAGTAGTACAGCGAACCCTTCGTGACGTCGAGGCGCTCGGCGACATGCTCCAGGCTCACCGCGTCGTAGCCGCGCTCGCCGAACAACTCGGCCGCCGCCGTCAGGATTTCCTGGATCCGCTTGCCCCGTTTGCGCTGCACGCGCTCGGACGGCGGTTTCACCCCGTTCACCGCGCCCATCTCGCTCCTCCGTGTTCTCCGCTGCCCCGAAAGCCTACCGGTTGACCGCAAGTTCAACTCTTGACTTGAGAGTCAAATTTTGTCACCGTGGTCAGACGACAGACGGGAGCGGACGATGGAGTTCGAGGACATCCGGTACGAAATCGACGGCCCGGCCGCGGTCGTCACGATCGACCGGCCGGAGCGCTACAACGCCTTTCGCGGGAAGACGGTCGACGAGCTGATCAAGGCGTTCCGCCTGGCCTGGGCGGACAAGCAGGTGCAGGCGGTGATCCTCACCGGTGCCGGCGAGAAGGCGTTCTGCACCGGCGGCGACGTCAAACAGCGTGCGGAGACCGGCGACTACGGTCCGACCGAGAGCGGCATGTTCGAGATCGGCAACCTGCACAAGCTCATCCGCGACATCCCGAAGCCGGTGATCGCCGCGGTCAACGGCGTCGCGGTCGGCGGCGGGCACGTGCTGCACGTCCTGTGCGACGTCACGATCGCCAGCGAGACCGCGCGGTTCGGCCAGGCCGGTCCGCGGGTCGGGTCGTTCGACGCCGGGTTCGGCTCGGCGTATCTCGCGCGGGTCGTCGGCGAGAAGAAGGCGCGCGAGATCTGGTTCTTCTGCCGCCAGTACGACGCGGCCGAGGCGGAGCGGATGGGCCTGGTCAACGCCGTCGTCCCGGCGGGCGAACTGCTCAAGACCGCCAAGGCGTGGGCTGACGACGCTGCCGCACTAAGCCCGACCGCACTGCGTTTTCTCAAGCAGTCCTTCAACGCGGACACCGACCACCAGGCCGGACTGTCCAATTTGGCCATGTCCGCGCTCGACCTGTTCACCGCCTCGCCGGAGGGCTTGGAAGGTGCGCAAGCGTTTGCGGAGAAGCGCAAGCCGGACTTCGTCTCGCACGTGAACTGGCACTGACCATGGACTTCACGTTCACCGACGACGAGGACGCCTACCGGAACGAGCTGCGCCGGTTCGCGACGAAAGTCCTTGCGCCGCATTACCAATCCGACGACAAGGCGGCGAAGCTGCGGCCCCAGCTCGTCGCGGACCTGGCGTCGATGGGCCTGACCGGCCTGCGCATCCCGGAACGCCACGGCGGCCAGGAGGCCAGCGCGGTCGTCGCCGGGATGGCCGCCGAGGAGGTCGCGCGCGGCGACTTCAACGCCGCCTATCTGATCATCGTCAGCGCGCTGGTCAGCGACATCCTCACCCGGAACGCGACCGAACAGCAGCAGGCCGCGTGGCTGCCGCCGATCGCGTCCGGCGAGGTCGTACCCGCGTTCTGCATCACCGAACCCGGGCACGGCACCGACGCCGCGAAGCTGGAGATGAAGGCCGAACCGGACGGTGACGGCTGGCGGCTCACCGGCGAGAAAACCTCGATCACGCTGGGGATGTCCGCCGACGTCGCGCTCGTGCTCGCCCGCACCGGCGGCCCCGGCGCGCGCGGGGTCAGCGCGTTCTGGGTCGAACTGGACGACGCCTACGTCTCGCGGGCGGCGTTCGACGATCTCGGCAGCCGGGCCATCGGACGCGCGTCACTGCACTTCGACGGGCTGCCCGTCGCCAAGGAAGCGTTGGTCGGCGGCGAGGGCCAAGGGTTCGTCTCCGTGATGCAGGGTTTCGACTATTCGCGCGCGATCATCGGGCTCGCTTGCCTTGGCGCGGCGCAGGTTTCGCTCGACGAGGCGCTGCAGTGGTCCCGCGACCGCGAGGCGTTCGGCAGTCCGATCGGCACCTTCCAAGGCGTCGCGTTCCCGCTCGCCGAGCAGGCGACGTACCTGCGCGGTGCCCGGCACGTCTGTTACGAAGCGTTGTGGCGCAAGGACAACGACGTCGAGCACAGCACCGAGGCGGCGATGGCGAAGTTCTGGGCACCGAAGCTCGCCGCGGAGACCATTCACCAGTGTCTGCTGACGTTCGGGCACCTCGGCTACTCCAGCGAAAGCCCGGTCGGGCAGCGGCTTCGTGACGTGATCGGCCTCGAAATCGGCGACGGCACCGCGCAGGTGTCGAAGCTCGTCATCGCGCGCAACCTGCTCGGCCGCGCCTACGCCCCCTAGAGGAGAACACGCATGCTCAAGGACAAAGTCATCATCGTCACCGGTGCGGGTCAAGGCATCGGCCGTGGCATCGCCGAGAAGCTGGCCGCCGAGGGTGCGACCGTCGTGGTCAGCGACATCAACGAGACCACCGCGAAGGAGACCGCGGCCGCGATCGGCGGGGTCGGCGTCAAGACCGACGTCACCTCCCCCGAATCCGTCGCTGCCGCGGTCGAGCAGGTCCGCGCGCAGTTCGGCCGGATCGACGTGCTGGTCAACAACGCCGGCTGGGACAAGGCGGGCCCGTTCATCGAGTCCGCCCGTGCCGACTGGGACCGCGTCGTGCAGATCAATCTCTACGGCGTGCTCAACACCTGCCGCGAGGTCTTGCCGGTGATGGCCGAACAGGGCTTCGGCTCAGTGGTCAACATCGCGTCCGACGCCGGCCGCGTCGGTTCGTCGGGCGAGGCGGTGTACTCGGCGGCGAAGGGCGGCATCATCGCGTTCACGAAGTCGATCGCCCGGGAATTGGCGCGCAGCAAGGTAAACGCCAACGTCGTGTGCCCCGGACCCGCCGACACCGAACTGTTCGCCTCGCTCGGCGGCGACAACCCGAAACTGCGCGAAGCACTGACGAAAGCCATCCCGTTCCGGCGGCTCGCGCAGCCGTCCGACATCGCGAACGTGGTCGCCTTCCTGGCCTCCGACGAGGCCGCCTATGTCACCGGCCAGACCGTCAGCGTCAGCGGCGGCCTCACCATGAGCTGACCCGGAGCCCGCCATGCCGTTCGCGACGATCCTCAACGACGAGACGATCGAGGCCCACACCCGCGCCGGGTACTGGGTGAACCGCACCATCACCGACTACCTCGACGACGCCGCGGCGGCCACGCCGGACAAGACCGCGTTCGTCGATTCGCAGCGCAGCATCACCTTCGGCCAGCTCAAACATGAGGTCGACCGGTGTGCACGAGGGCTGATGGAACTGGGCGTCCGGCCTGGCGACGTCGTGTCGTTCCAGCTGCCGAACCGGATCGAGTGGATCGTCGTGCACTACGCGGCGAGCCGGATCGGCGCGGTCAGCAATCCGCTGATTCCGATCTACCGGGACCGCGAGGTCGGCTTCATGGTGGCGCTCGCGAAGTCGAAAGTCCTGGTGGTGCCGCAGGAATTCCGCGGTTTCGACTATCCGGCGATGGCGCGGCGGCTCCGTCCGCAGTGGCCGGATCTCGAGCACGTGCTGGTGGTCGGGTCGTCCTGGGACGAGTTCGCCGCGACGCCTTGGGAGCAGCGGCGGGAACTGCCGTCGTGGCGGCCCGATCCCAACGACGTCACGCTGCTGATTTTCACCTCCGGCACCACCGGCGAGCCCAAGGGCGTGATGCACACGCACAACACCGCGATCGCCGCGAACAACCCGCTCCCGGATCGGCTCGGCATCACCTCCGACAGCGTCCTGCAC
This sequence comes from Amycolatopsis sp. NPDC059235, assembly GCF_042754125.1. NCBI lineage: Bacteria > Bacillati > Actinomycetota > Actinomycetes > Pseudonocardiales > Pseudonocardiaceae > Amycolatopsis > Amycolatopsis sp. NPDC059235. The sequence continues at coordinate 30,851 of NZ_JBHZAG010000004.1, read as the reverse complement.
ATGGCGTCGACACTCGCGCACCTCACCGGTTTCCTTTACGGCGCAAGGCTCGGCGTGCAGAACGGCGCGACCTGCGTGCTGCAAGACGTGTGGGATGCGGCGCGGTTCGTGGAACTGGTCGCCGAGCACGGCATCACCTACACCTCCGCCGCCACTCCGTTCCTGCACGACCTGTTGTCCGCGCCGAACCTCGCCGAGCACGATCTCCATTCCCTGCAACGGTTCTGTTGCATGGGCGCGCCGATCCCCCGGGCGCTCGTGCGGCAAGCACGACAGAAATTGCCCGGTCTTGTCGTGCTCGGCGGCTGGGGCCAGAGCGAGGACGCGCTGGTCACGCTCGGCATCCCGGGCGATCCGGACGACAAGCTGATCGACACCGACGGCTATCCCTGGCCGGGCATGCGGATCCGGGTTGTCGACCCCGACGGAACCGAATTGCCTCCGGGCGCCGAAGGCCGGCTGCAGGTCGCCGGGCCGTTCCTGTTCGTCGGCTACGCGGAACGGCTTGAGCTGGCTCGCGAGAGCTTCACCGGCGATTGGTTCGACACCGGCGATCTCGCGGCCATCGACGCCGACGGCTACCTCCGCATCGCGGGCCGGACCAAGGACGTGATCATCCGCGGCGGAGAGAACATCCCGGTCGCGTACGTGGAGAACGTCCTTTACGAACACCCGGACGTCGAAGCGGTCGCCGTGGTCGCGGTCCCCGATCCGCGGCTGCAGGAACGCGCCTGCGCCTGCCTCGTGCTCAAGCCTGGCGTCGACCTGGATCTCGAAAAGCTGCGCGGTTTTCTCGCCGGGAAGGGCGTCGCCAAGCAGTACTGGCCGGAGCGCGTGGAGCTGTTTCCGGAACTCCCCCGGACCGCCAGCGGCAAAATCCAGAAGTTCCAGCTCCGGTCGCTGGTGGAACAGGAGAACGGGACCGGTCCCCGGCCGATTCAGTAGCTTCGGGCGCGAGAGAGGGGAGAATCTCGTGTCCCGCGACGATCCCGACTTCGCCCGCGCCCTCGCGCTGGTCGACGAGGCGCTGTCCCGGCTGCGCCGCCCGATCCGCCGCGAACGACGGCGGCTGCGCTGGGAGCAGTGGCGCAAGCGCCCGTACTACCGTTTCGAACCGGACGGCAGGAAACCACAGCTCGTGCACCTGGCCGGACTCCGCGTCACTCCATTGTGGACGACCGTCGGCACCGGGGTCTCCGACGTCGACGTGCGCTACCCGGTGACCGCGCGCCGCCGGTTCACGATCGGGTGGCGCTGGCTCGTGCGGCACGACTACGACGAGTTCCGCGTGCCGATCTCGCTGGTCGCCGACGCGAGCGGCCAAGCAGTGCTGATCGCGCCGGGCGGCCGGACGTTCACCGCGGACGAGACCGGCTGGCACGCCCTGGCCGCTCTCCTGTACACGGAGTACGCGATGCCGCCCGGCGGACGCTGGTACGGCGCGGGCTGACCTCAGCGGGCTCGCAGCTTCCGCCGCAACGAGAGACCCACCCCCATGGCGGCCATCGAAGCGCGCATCGCCCCGCGGCTGAACCGGCTGTCAGTCACGAACTGATCTGCGCTGCGGAGCGAACCGCGCACTTGCGGGTACGCGTACTTCCGCATCTGCCGTTCGTAGCCGGCCACCGCGGCTGTCACATCGCCGCCTCGGGAAAGGTTGCGGCACAACACTTGCGCGTCGCGGAGGGCGATGTTCGCGCCGATGCCGCGGAACGGCGTCATGCTGTGCACGGCGTCGCCGAGCAAGGTGACCGGACCGGTCTCCCACTCGCGAACCGGCACCGACGTGCGGATCGGCAGCATGGCCACCGTGGCGTCCAGCGAGTCCCGCACCACCCGGCTGAACGACGGATGCCAGTCGCGGATCCGGTCCAGCACCACCGAACGCAGCTCCGGCACGGCCAGCTCGGCGAGGTCCGCCGGGAAGTGCGCCGCCTTCGCGCCATAGGACCACATCACGTAGCTGCTGGTGTTGTCGAACAGCACCGGGTCGACGGTCGCGGACTCGTCGTTCTCCGAAGCCGCCGAAAACTCGTGCGGCGCGGTGAACATCCCGCAGCCGGGGGGCGGCAGCACGAACGTCGGGGCCGTCGCCAGCCGGTTCGGGATCAGCGCGCGAGACTCGGCGGTCAGCGGGAATTTGCCGATGACGGTGCGGATTCCGGTGTCCACCCGCTTCGCGTGCGGCAACAGCTGGGCGCGGACTCGGGAGTTCGCGCCGTCCGCGCCGACCACCAGATCCGCTTCGGCGGTGGTGCCGTCGGCGAAGTGCAGACCGACGCCCTTGGCATCGGTCTCGTACCGCACGAATTCCTTGTCGTACCAGAGGACTTCTTCCAGCCCGGACGACAGCACCTGGTGCATCGAGATCCGGCTGGCCGAATGGTGCGCGGCAGCCGGGTCGGAGCCGGGCGGCGGGTCGAGGACCGCCAGCTCGCGCATCTGCTCGGTGACGAAGCCGAACGTTCCCTTGCTCACCCCGGTGGTGGCCAGGAACCGCTCCCACGCGGCCGGCGGAAGGCACTCGTGCAGCGCCGCGGAGCCCATCGGCGCGATGTGCACCCGGTAGCCCTGCAGCCGATCGGCCCGGGTGCGGCTGCGCTCGTAGACCGCCACCTGGAATCCGGCTCGCACCAGGCCGTGCGCCAGGCACAACCCGCCGGTGCCGCCGCCCACTACCGCCACCTTGATCTTGTTCACGGTCGCTCCCCTCTCGGTTGCCTGCGACTATAATTATCCACACGGATGATTGTGTCAACCTTCAGGATGATTAACCCGTCGGTTAGGCTGCCCGGGTGTCCGAGACCACCCCGCGCCGCGCGCCGCGCCCCGGTGAGCGCCAGCGCGATCCCGAACGCACGAAGGCCCGCATTTTCGAGGCGGCGAAGGCCGAATTCGGGAGCAAGGGATACGCGGCCGCGCGGGTCAGCGACATCGCACAGCGCGCGGGCGTGAACAAGCAGCTGATCTCGTACTACTTCGGCGGCAAGGAAGGCCTGTACGCCGAGGTCGCGAGCGAACCGTTCGCCGGGTTCGCCGCGATGACCACGACCGACCGGCCGCTCGCGGACGTGCTCGAGGACTTCGCCAAGGGCGGCCTCGCCGACCAGGACCAGGCGCGGCTGTTCCTGCGGGAGAACATGGCCGAGGGCGCGCCGAACGAGGCGGGGGCCGAGTCGCAGCGCGAGTTTCTGCGGGGGCAGCTCGCGTACATGCGGGCGCGGCAGGAAGCGGGCGACTTCCCGGCCGACGTGGACCCGAAGACGTTCCTGCTGATGCTGATGGCGGCGGCCAGCGCGCCGATGTCGCTTCCCCGGATCGCGGAGGCGCTGACCGGGGAGGATCCGTCGTCAGAATCCTTTGTGGAGTATTACGCGGAGCAGCTGGCTCGCGTGGCCCGGCATCTCGCGGGCTGAACGAAGCTCAGGCGGGCGAGTCGAGGACCGCGTCCAGGAGGCCGGGAAACCGCGCCTGCAGTTCAGCCCTTCGCAGCGTGAGGATCCGCTGCGAACCTTGCACCCGAGCGTGCAGGATTCCCGCCTCGCGCAACACTTTCTGATGATGCGAGAACGTCGAGCGGCTCATTTCCAGCCCGGCGTCGGCCTGCAGCCGGGTGCAGTCGGACTCGCCTAGCCGAGCCAGCGCGCGCACCGTGGCGAGCCGCCCTTCGTCGCCGAGCGCGGCCAGCACCCTGGCCAGCCGCAGTTCGCTCGCGTCCGGATGCAGTCCGTCGGTCGTCGCCGTCACGAGCCGAGCCTATCCCGAGCCTTCCGCTATGTCGAACTTTCTTGTAATGTTCGAAATTCTTCGAACACATCGAAGATTATCGAACAAGGGGGTCTCATGGTTGCGTCCGACCGCCGGCCGCTGCTGCTGCCGGTCGTCCTCGCGGCGATGTTCATGTACGGCTTCGACCTGAACGTCGTCAACGTCGCTGTCCCGTCGCTGCACCGCGACCTGAACGCCGGGCAGGCCGCGCTGGAGCTGGTCGTCGGCGGGTACGCGTTCGCTTACGCCGCGGGGCTGGTGACCGGAGGCCGCCTCGGCGATCTGTTCGGCTACCGGCGGATGTTCCTGTCCGGCATGGGCGCGTTCACCGTGGCGTCCGTGCTGTGCGGGATCGCGCAGTCCCCCGGCCAACTGGTCGGGGCCCGGCTGCTGCAGGGCCTGACCGCGGCGATGATGGTGCCGCAGATCCTGGCCGTGATCACGAGCAGTTTTCCCGCGCCGGAACGGCCCAAAGCGCTGGCCTGGTTCGGGGTGACCGCCGCGGTCAGCGGGGTCTTCGGGCAGGTGCTGGGCGGAGTGCTGCTGAGCGCCGACGTGTTCGGCCTCGGCTGGCGGGTGATCTTCCTGCTCAACGCGCCGGTCGGCATCGCTGTGCTGCTGCTGGCGGCGCAAGTCCTGCCCCGCGCCGCGACCGCCCGGACCGCGGGCCTCGATCCGATCGGCGTCCTCGGCGTGTCCGGTTCGCTGGCGCTCGCGCTCATCCCCTTGGTGCTGGGCCGGGGCGCGGGCTGGCCGTGGTGGTGCTGGGCGATGCTGGCGCTGTCCGTCCCGGCGGCGCTGCTGATCGTGTCCTACGAACGACGGCTGCTCGCCCGCGGCGGAGCCCCGCTGCTCGACCTGTCCTTGTTCCGGGTGCGCAGTTTCCGCGCCGGGCTGGCGATCAGCGTGGCGTTCATGGCGTCCTTCGCCGGCAGCATCTTCGTCGTCAGCCTCTTGCTGCAGAACGGGCTCGGGCTGGGGCCGTTCCAGGCGGGGCTGACGTTCGCGCCGATGGCGCTCGCCGGGGTCGTCGCGCCGTTCGCCGGCAAACGGCTGATCGCCGCGCACGGCCCGGCCAAGGCGATCCTGCTCGGCTGCGCCGCCGATCTGGCCGCCATGCTCGGACTCGCCATCGCGCTGAACCTCCGAGGCGGCGGGGTCGAAAGCTGGTGGCTGGCGATCGTCCTTGCCTTGCTGGGGCTGGGAAACAGCCTGATCCTGCCCGCGCTGATCGGCACCGCACTGTCCGAAGTGGACCCTCGGCAAGCGGGCATCGCCTCCGGAACGCTCAACACCACGCAGCAGTTCGCCGGTTCGGCCGGGCTCGCGGTCATCGGCACGATCTTCTTCGCGGTGCTGGGAGATCGTCCGGCAGGCGCGGCCGAGTACGCATCCGCGGCCGAAGCAGCGGCCTGGATCTGCGTCGTTCTGGTCGCCGCGATGGCGGCGCTCACTGCCTTGCTGAGCCGACGTCGCAATGCGCCGGACCGCGAGCCCGCGGCGGCGCGAAGCTGAACGGACTAACGGCGCAGCGGGACGAGGTCGTCCGCGTGCACGACCTCCCGGCGGTACTCCACCGGAACCTCGTGGCTCGACCGCCCGATCAACGCGGGCAACTCCCCCGCGTCGAATCCGACCACCCCGCGCGCCACCGGCACGTCCGCGGAATCCACCAGATCCACGACATCCCCGGCCTCGAAATCCCCATCCAAACCGGTGATCCCCGCTGCCAGCAGCGAACGGCGGCGCAGGATCGCCCGCACCGCGCCGTCGTCCAAGCGGAGGCGGCCGGAGGTGTCGGCGGCGTAGCCGAGCCAGAAGCGGCGGGCGGACAGCCGGGTGTCGGCGGGCGCGAAAGCGGTGCCGACGTTGGCGGCGCGCAACGCGTCTCCGGCGTCGGCGGCAGCGGCCAGCAGCACCGGGATTCCGGCGCCGGCCGCGGTGCGCGCGGCGGAAAGCTTCGAGACCATGCCGCCGGTGCCCAGGCCCGAGGACGACATTCCGACCGCGATGCCCTCCACATCGGACTCGCCGCGCACCTCGGTGATCTTGCGCGTCGCGCCGTCGCGCGGGTCGCCGTCGTACAGACCGTCCACATCGGACAGCAGAACCAGCGCGTCGGCGCCGACAAGGTGCGCCACCAAAGCGGCTAGCCGGTCGTTGTCGCCGAAGCGGATCTCTTGCGTGGCAACGGTGTCGTTCTCGTTCACGACCGGCACCGCGCCGAGCGCGAGCAGCCGGGAAAACGTGCGTTGCGCGTTCCGATAGTGCGAGCGGCGGACGACGTCGTCCGAGGTGAGCAGCACCTGGCCGACGGTCAGCGAGTAGCGGCCGAACGATTCCGCGTACGCGTGCGCCAGCGCCAGCTGTCCGACACTCGCCGCGGCCTGCTGCGTAGCCAGGTCGCCCGGGCGCTTGCCCAGCTTCAACGGCGCGAGCCCGGCGCCGATCGCGCCCGAGGACACGAGCACGATCTGCGCGTCGCGCGACACTCGGTCCGCGATGGCGTCGACCAGTGCGTCGAGACGAGCGACGTCGAGCCCGCTGCCCGCGGTGGTCAGCGCCGAGGAACCGACCTTGACGACCAGCCGGCGGGCATCCGCGATCTCTTGCCGCGTGCCGCTCACCGGTCGCGCTCCGCCTGCTCCTCGTCGTCCCACACGCCGTCCAGTTCGGAGTCGACCGACGGGGTGGTTTCCTCTTCGACCAGCTCTTCGTCCTCGCCGGTGCCGTCGCGGCGGATCCGGCGGGCTTCCTTGCGCTCGGACGCGCCGACGCGGTCGGTGCGCTCCAGCCGGACGTCCGTGCCGCGGCCTGAAAGGTGCACCGCCACGCCCGGCGTGGAGGGCTGCCATTCGAACTGGATGTCGCCGATGGTGACCGGGCTGCCCGGCCGGGCGCCGTTCTTCGCCAGCGCCTCCTCGACACCGAGCCGGTTGAGCCGGTCCGCGAGGTAGCCGACGGCCTCGTCGTTGGCGAAGTTCGTCTGCCGGATCCAGCGTTCTGGGCGCGAACCGCGGACGATGAACCCGCCCTCTTCCTCCGGATCGCGTTCGACGGTGAATCCGCTGTCGTCGATCGCGAGCGGGTGCAGCACGATCTTCTCCGGCTCCAGCACCGGCTGCGCCTCGCGGTAGGCCTCGACGACCTCCGCCAGCGCGAAGCTCAGCTCCTTCAAGCCCTTGCGCGACGCGGTGGACACCTCGAACACGCGCAGCCCGCGAGCCTCCAGCTCGGGCCGCACGAACTCGGCCAGCTCGGCCGCTTCCGGGATGTCGATCTTGTTCAGCACCACCACGCGCGGGCGTTCCTCGAGCTTGCCGCCCAGCCCCGGCGTGTAGCGGGCCAGCTCCTCCTCGAGAGCGTCCACATCGGACAGCGGATCGCGGCCCGGCTCCAGCGTCGCGCAGTCGACCACGTGCACCAGCACGGCGCAGCGTTCGATGTGGCGCAGGAAGTCCAGGCCGAGGCCGCGGCCCTCGGACGCGCCCGGGATCAGGCCCGGCACGTCGGCCATGGTGAACACCGACGATCCGGCGGTGATGACGCCGAGGTTCGGCACGAGCGTGGTGAACGGGTAGTCGGCGATCTTCGGCTTCGCCGCGGACAGCACGGAGATCAGCGACGACTTGCCCGCGGACGGGAAGCCGAGCAGGCCGACGTCGGCGACCGAACGCAGCTCCAGCACGAGGTTGCGGCTCTCGCCCGGCTCGCCGAGCAGCGCGAACCCGGGCGCCTTGCGGGCCTTCGACGACAACGCGGCGTTGCCGAGCCCGCCGCGCCCGCCCTGCGCGGCGATGAACCGGGTGCCGGGATTCGTGAGGTCGGCGACGAGCTCGCCGTCCTCGGTGAACACCACGGTGCCCGGCGGGACCTTCATCTCCAGGCCCTCGCCTTGGGCACCGTTGCGGTTGCTGCCCATGCCCATCTTGCCGTTGCCGGCGCGGGCGTGCGGGCGGAAGTGGAAGTCGAGGAGGGTGTGCACGTTGGCGTCGACGATGAGGGTGACGTCACCGCCGTTGCCGCCGTTGCCGCCGTCCGGGCCGCCGAGCGGCTTGAACTTCTCGCGGTGCACCGAGGCACAGCCGTTTCCCCCGTCCCCGGCGGTCAGATGGATGACCGCGCGGTCCACGAACCGGGACGCCATGGGTTTGCCTCACTTCACGTGCGATGGTGCGAAAAGGGATCCGGACAAAACAAACGAGGGGTGGCACCGGAGATATTCCGGTCCCACCCCTCGTTCGAAGGTTATTGCTCGCCGAGACCGAAGATCAGACCTCGGACGGGACGATGTTGACCGTCTTGCGGCCGCGCTTCGAGCCGAACTCGACCGCACCGGCGGCGAGCGCGAACAGCGTGTCGTCGCCGCCACGGCCGACGTTCACGCCGGGGTGGAACTTGGTGCCCCGCTGGCGGATCAGGATCTCGCCCGCGTTCACCTCCTGGCCGCCGAAGCGCTTCACACCCAGTCGCTGGGCGTTCGAATCACGACCGTTGCGGGAGCTGGACGCACCCTTCTTGTGAGCCATCGCTCAAGCCCCTTCCAGGAAAAGTTTCAGTCTCGAAAGTTCGAAGAACTACTTGGAGATGCCGGTGACCTCGACGCGGGTCAGCTTCTGCCGGTGACCCTGGCGCTTGTGGTAGCCGGTCTTGTTCTTGAACTTGTGGATCCGGATCTTCGGACCCTTGGTCTGCTCGACGACCTTGCCGGTGACCGAGACCTTCGCCAACGCGTCGGCGTCCGTGGTGACCTCGCCACCGTCCACGAACAGCACGGCGGGGAAGGTGTGCTCGGTGCCCGGCTCGCCCTCGAGCTTCTCGACCTCGACGACGTCGCCAACGGCAACCTTGTACTGCTTGCCGCCGGTCTTGACGATCGCGTACGCCGACACGGATGTCTCCTGCATTACTCGACAATGGGTTAGGGGGCTGGCGCGGCCGGCCCGCCCGAAGACGGTCCAGGTGCTCGCGCAGCAACTCATGCTTGCGATGAGCCGTACTACAGGTTACGGGAGGCCCCGGGCGCTGCTGCACCCGGGGTACCCGTGGTGGATCAACTCTGGTCCGAAGCCTTCACCGGCGGCCCTGCCGGACGCGAAGCGGCGCGGCGCGGACGCCGCCGGGTGCTCCGCACGGCCGGGGCCGGGACGTCGACCTCGGGTTCTTCTCCCGCGTCCGCCTCGGCGGCCGCGGGCTGCTTGGTTTCCGGCTCCGGCGCGGCCTGGCCCGCCGCGGGCTCCGGCTGCTTCGGCTCCTGGACGGCGGCCGGGGCCTCCGTCTTGGCCTCGGCCTTCTCCGGCTTCTCGGCCGCGGTGTCCTGCTCGGACGGCTTGACCGGGTCCTGCGCCTTCGCCTCGGCGGTGTCCGCCGAGCCTTCCGGACCGTGGTGCTCGTGCTTCGCCTTCGACGCGTTGGCCATCGCCTGCACCGCCGACACCACGGACTCGCGCTGCACCGGGGTCGGAGCCGGGGCGGCCTGCTCGGCCTTCGGCTCGTGGTGCTGCTGCTCTTCGCCCTTGCCGCGGCCCCGGGAGCGCCGGGAGCTCTTGGTGTCGCCGCCGCCGTGGCTGTGGCCGTTGTTGCCGTTGTGCCCGTTGCCGCCGTTGCCTCCGCCGCCGGTGCGCTGCGGTTCGGTGGACACGACGACGCCGCGGCCCTTGCAGTGCTCGCACGGCGTGGAGAACGCCTCGAGCAGCCCGGTGCCGATCTTCTTGCGCGTCATCTGCACGAGGCCCAGCGACGTGACCTCGGCCACCTGGTGGCGCGTGCGGTCGCGGCCGAGGCATTCGGTGAGCCGCCGCAGCACCAGCTCGCGGTTGGACTCGAGCACCATGTCGATGAAGTCGATGACGATGATGCCGCCGATGTCCCGCAGCCGGAGCTGGCGGACGATCTCCTCCGCCGACTCCAGGTTGTTGCGGGTCACCGTCTCCTCGAGGTTGCCGCCCGAGCCGGTGAACTTGCCGGTGTTGACGTCGATGACGGTCATCGCCTCGGTGCGGTCGATGACCAGGTAGCCGCCCGAAGGCAGCCAGACCTTGCGGTCGAGCGCCTTGGTGATCTGCTCGTCGATCCGGTGGTCGGCGAACGCGTCGCCGGTGCCGGTGTAGCGCTTGAGCCGGTCGGCCAGGTCGGGCGCGACGTGCTGCACGTAGCCGTGGATGGTGTCCCACGCCGTCGAACCCTGGATCTCCAGCTTCGCGAAGTCCTCGGTGAACAGGTCGCGCACGACCTTCACCAGCAGGTCCGGCTCCTCGTACAGCATGGTCGGGGCGCCGCCCTTCTTGGCGGACCCGGCCGAGGCCTTCTCCTTGATGACGTCCCACTGCGCCTTGAGCCGCTGGACGTCCCGGTCGAGCTCCTCCTCGCTGATGCCCTCCGAGGCGGTGCGGATGATGACGCCCGCGTCCTCCGGGACGATCCGCTTGAGGATGTCCTTGAGCCTGCGCCGCTCGTTCTCCGGCAGCTTGCGGGAGATGCCGGTGGCCCCGCCCGCGGGGACGTAGACGAGGAAACGGCCGGGCAGCGAGATCTGCGTGGTCAGCCGGGCGCCCTTGTGCCCGACCGGGTCCTTGGTGACCTGCACCAGCACGCTGTCGCCGGTGGACAGCGCCTGCTCGATCTTGCGCGCCTTGCCTTCCAGGCCGGCGGCGTCCCAGTCGACCTCGCCCGCGTAGAGCACCGCGTTGCGGCCGCGGCCGATGTCGATGAACGCGGCCTCCATGCTGGGCAGCACGTTCTGGACGCGTCCGAGGTAGACGTTGCCGACGATCGAGCCGGTGCCCGACGAGGTCACGAAGTGCTCGACCAGCACGCCGTCCTCGAGCACGCCGATCTGCGTTGACTCGCCCTTCTCGGCGACGACCATGGTGCGCTCGACCGATTCGCGGCGGGCCAGGAACTCGGCCTCGGACAGGATCGGGGCGCGGCGGCGGCCCGCCTCGCGGCCGTCGCGGCGGCGCTGGCGCTTGGCCTCGAGCCGCGTGGAGCCGCGGACACTGCGCACCTCGTCGCGCGCCGGGCGCTCGGTCTCGGCGGCCTTGGCCTGGCGGACGTGCGTGACGGTGTTCGGCGGGTCGTCTCCGCCGGTGGCCTCGGCCCCGTCGTCGTCCCCGCCCTTGCGGCGGCGGCGACGGCGGCGGCGCTTGCTGCCGCCGTCGGACTCGGCGTCGTCGTCGGACTCCGCCTCGGCTTCGCCCGCCTCGTCCGGCTTCTCGGTCTTGTCCTTGGAGTCTTTGGAGTCTTTGCCGTCCTTGGCGTCTTTCGCGTCCTTGGCCGGCTGGTCGTCGGAGGTTTCGTCCTCGTTCTCGGACTGAGCCTCGTCGCCGCCCTTGCCCCGGCCGCGGCCGCGGCGGCCGCGACGGCGCCGGCGACGGCCGTTCGCGTCGTCGCCGTCCTCGTCGGAACGCTCGTCGCGGGCCTCGTCGGAGGTTTCTTCCTCGGCGGTGTCGGCGGCGCGCTCGGCCCGTCCGGGACGCTCCGGACGCTCGGCCTGCGCGGGAGCCTCGCCGACGCCGAACACCGGCTCGGGCTTGCTGCGCGTCTGCTGCGCGGGCTCGGGCGGCAGGAAGACCGGCGACGGCGCGGCGAACACCGGCACGTGCACGGGGCCGCGGGCCGGGGTGGCCTGCTCGGTTTCCTCCTGGCCGGCCGGGATCGCGGGCGCGACGGCCCGGCGGGCGCGACGGGTGCGGCTGCGGGCAGGCTTCTCGCTCTCTTGAGCGGACTCCTGCTCGGTTTCCGCGGCGGCAGTCTCGGCGGAGAACGGGCGGGCCGACCAGCTCGCCGGGGCGGCGGTCCCCTGGTCCGCGGCGGTTTCCGACGCGGCAGCGCGCTGCGCCGCGCCGGTCTCCGGGGAAGAGCCCTGTGCCGGGGCGGACTCCGCAGCGGCGGTTCCGGCGGAGGCGACGTCCTGCGCGGCGGCGGCTTCGGGGGCGGCCTCGCCGTCCTGTGCTCCGGCCGTCGCCTGGCCGTTGGCCTGCTCGACGGCTTCGGTTCCGGCGGCGCTCGGGGCCTGCTCGGCGTCGCTCCCGGCGACGGCCGCGGCGGTGGCTTCCTGGGCGGCCTCGGCGGTGGCGTCGCCGGACTCGGCGGCGGTCTCCGCGTCGAGGATCACCGCCACGCGGTGCGCGACCTCCTTGGTCACGCTCGACTGGGCGCTGCGGGGGCTTTCCCCCAGCTCGGCGAGCTTGCCGAGCAGGTCGCGGCTGCTCAGGCCGAGCAGCTTGGCCAGCGCGTGCACGCGGATGCGCGGCGGCAGCTCGCCCAGCCTGCTGGTCGTGGGTGCGACGGTATTCCCGCCGGTCTGATCGGCGGGTGTGTCCGCGTTCGACATATGTCTCCTCCGCCCCCGGGCGCGTCAGCCGGTTCGCACCGGTGGTGACGCGGCCGCGCAGGGGCCCTTTCTGTTCCGTGCCCGCCGTGGTGGTGACCAGCGGCGGGAATCCTGCTGGCAGCCGTGCGGTCCGCCGGGTCGGCGGCCGCTCGGTTCCTGGTCTGCTCGGCGGGGTGCCGGCCTGCTCGCGACCCCCGGGCCACCCGCCACGACATCGACCTTGGCCCGGCCTCCCGGGGGCGACGCGCGTGGTGCCGGTCCGGCACTCCTCCGGGCCGCTCACGACGCGGGCGGGATGCCCGTCGGCGCAGCGGCCAACGCGAGTATCCCACACCCGGGGGGACACCCGGTGTAGTCGGTGTCCCCCGGCAGGCGCCCGGGCGTGCCGCGATCATGCACTCGGGCGAACTTCCGCGCTTCGCTTGTCGCGCCGGGCCAGGGGTGGTTAGCGTGCGGGCTCGGGCGCTCGCGCGGGCGCCCGGCATAGCCCCGCGCGCGGTGGGAGGTCCGGTGTCTGTGCTGGCGCGGCCGCTGCGGGCGGCCGTGTGCTCCCTCCTGGTCCTCGCCGGATGCGCCGCGGTCTCTCCGCCGGCCGTCGCGGGTCCCGGATGCGCTTCCGGCGGCCGGGCGGTGCGCTACGTCGTCGCGTTCGACCGCGGAACCCCGGAATCTTCCGCCCGCCAGCAGGCGAGCGCGGGCTGCGGGCAGGTCGCCGTCTACTACCCGCAGATTTCCGTGGCGGTCGTCACGTCATCCGACCGGGCGTTCGCGGATCGGCTCGGCCCGGAGCGGACGTTCAGCGCGCAAGCCACCCGGACGGCCGCCGAACAGCCCGGTGCCGCCGCCCAGCCCGCCCGTGCCGAGCTCCCGCTCAGCGACCCGGCGCGAGTCCCCGCGGCGGACCTGTCCGCGCAGCAATGGGACATGAACCTGATCGGCGCCCCGGCCGCGCACCAGGTGACCGGCGGCAGCCGTTCGGTGGTCGTCGGCGTCCTGGACTCCGGCGTCGACCCGAAGCACCCCGACCTCGCCGCCGCGATCGACCCGGAGGATTCGGCGGGCTGCCTCACCGGCGTCCCGGACCCGAGCCCGGCCGCGTGGCAGCCGACGACCTCGGCGCACGGCACGCACGTCGCGGGCATCATCGCCGCGGCCGACGACGGCAAGGGCATCACCGGCGTCGCGCCGGGCGTGCGGATCGCCTCGGTGAAGGTCATCGACGACCGCGGCTACGCCGATCCCGAGGCGGCGGTCTGCGGGATCATGTGGTCGGCGGCGCGGCATCTGCCGATCGCCAACAGCAGCTGGTTCGTGAACCCGTGGTCGCTGTCCTGCGTGCGCGGCAACGACCGCGGCGTGGTGCACGAGGTGCTGGCGCGGGCGGTGGAGTACGCGACCTCGCAGGGCACCTTGAACGTCGCCGCCGCGACCAACGAGGCCGTCGATCTCACCCCGTCGGCCCATTCGGGTTCGCCGTCCGCCGCCGGGAAGTGCGAGGCACTGCCAGCCGGGCTGCGGGACGTGGTGACGGCGTCGGCGATCAGCCAGGACCGGGTGAAATCGGGCTACAGCTCGTACGGGCTCGGTGTGGTCGATGTCACTGCCCCGGGCGGCGACGACGACCGGTGCGTGGTTTCGACCGTTCCGGGCGGGTACGCGCCGATGTGCGGGACGTCGATGGCCGCGCCGCACGTCGCCGGGGTGCTGGCGTTGCTCAAGTCGGTGCATCCCGCGTGGTCGGCCGCCGAGCTGCGCCGCGCGCTCGACTCCCGCGCGACGCCGATGCCGTGCCCGGACAATTACGACCTGACCGGCGACGGCGTCCAGGACGCCTACTGCTCCGGTTACGACGGATACAACGGCTTCTACGGCCACGGCCTCGTCGACGCCCGCTCCGCGGTGGCACCCGCGCAGACCGGAGGCCCGAGCCCGGCCCGCTGACCGCCTCGCCTTAAGTCAGCAGCAGTTTCGCGATCCTCCTTGTCGCGCCCCAGATCCCGATCCCGGCGAGCACCAGCAGGTACGCCAGGTTGCCCAGCATGCTCCAGGAGAAGATGCCGGTGGACAGCCCGCGCATCAGCTCGATCCCGTGGTACAGCGGGAAGCAGCGGACCAGCCACTGCAGCGCCTCCGGGTAGACCGTGATCGGGAAGAACGTGGTGGAGAAGAGGAACATCGGCATCAGGACGAGCTGGATGTAGTCGAACTGGGACGTCGACTTCAGGAAGCTGACCAGCGTGATGCTGATGGCCGCGAACGCGAACGAGACGAGCAGCGCGGCGGGCAGGAGCAGCAGCGCCCACCACGACGTGAGCAGCCCCATGACGCCGGTGACCGCCAGGAACGCGACCGAATAGAGGCCGCCGCGCATCATCGCCCAGGCGATCTCGCCGAGCGCCACGTCGAGCGGGCCGACCGGGGTGGCCAGCATCGCGTCGTATGTCTTGGCGTAGCGCAGTTTGAAGAACAGGTTGTACGTGCACTCGAACACCGCGCCGTTCATCGCCGACGACGCCAGCAGCGCGGGCGCCACGAACGCGACGTAGCTCATCGGCTGCCCGTCCGGCCCCGGCACGGTGGTGACCAGTTTGCCGAAGCCGACCTGGAACGCGAGCAGGTAGAACAACGGCTCGAGCGCGCCGGACACGAGGATCGTCCACGACCGTCCGTAGACGGTGAGCGCGCGTTCGATCAGCGCGGTCGCGCGGCCGCTGTACATGCCGGCGGGCAGGACGCGGAGCAGAATTCCGCGCCGCTGCGGGAGAATCGGGGCGCTTCGCAGGTCGGTCATCACGCCACCAGCCGTCGGTAGAAGCCGCGGTGCGCGATCGCCCAGCCGATCGCGACCAGCACGGCCAGATACGCGAGGTGCCCGAGCATCGGGAGCGGATCGCGCCCGCCGAGCGTGACGGCGCGGGACAGCTCGGTTCCGTGCCACAGCGGGGAAATCCAGGCGAGCCAGCGCAGGTACAGCGGCAGCTGGGCGATCGGGAAGAACGTGCCGGAGAACAAGGTCATCGGGATGACGACGAACCGGAAGATCAGCCCGAACCGCTGTCCCTCGTCGAAGGTCCACGCCGCCAGCGCGGTGATCAGCGATCCGCAGGCGAGCCCGGTGAGGACCCCGACGAGGATCACCAGCAGCGCTCCCGCGTTGTCCCACGCGCCGAACAGCCACGCGATGAGCGCGTAGACCGCGCCGGAGAGGGCGAGCCGCAGAATCGTCCAGATCTGGTGGCCGCCGAGGACCTGGCCCGGCGACACCGGTGTCGCGGTGACCGCCAGATAGTCCTTCTGCCATTTGAATCCGCTGAGCACCGGGTAGCTCGACTCGCTGACGCCCTGCTGCGCCGCGCCGGCCACGAGCAGCGCCGGGGCGACGTACGCGAGGTACGACACGCCGCCGGTCGCCGGACCGGCTTTGACCTGCGAGCCGAAGCCGAGCCCCATCGCGGCGAGGAACAGTACCGGTTGCAGGCCGGTGGAGTAGAGCGTGCTGAGCCAATGCCTGCGGTACCAGGTCCAGTAGCCCTCGACGCGCAGCCAGGCGCCGTGGAACCGGCCGACGACGCGGCCGGTGGCGGGAGCGGTCATCAGTCCACCAACGTCCGGCCGGTGAGGCGGAGGAACACGTCTTCGAGGGAACTGCGCCGCACCAGGCTCGACAGCGGGCGCAGGCCGCGCTCGTGGGCGCGCTCCAGGGTGGCCTCGCCGGTCATCGTGTAGAGCAGCACCCGATCCGGGAGGACTTCGACGCGTTCGGCCAGCCCGTCCAGCCGGTCCGCCGCGTCCTGCTGCTCCCCCGGCGCGAACCGCAGCTCGACCACTTCGCGGGTGGAATGCCGGGCGATCAGGTCAGCGGGAGAGCCTTCCGCGGCGATCCGTCCGCCGTCCATGACGACCAAGCGATCGCACAGCTGCTCTGCCTCGTCCATGTAATGAGTGGTGACGATCAGCGTGGTGCCGCGCGCTTTGAGCCGGAAAAGCCGGTCCCACAACAGATGCCGCGCTTGCGGGTCGAGGCCGGTGGTCGGTTCGTCGAGCAGGAGCAGCTCCGGGTCGTTGACCAGCGACCGGGCGATGGTGAGCCGCCGCTTCATGCCGCCGGACAGGGAATCGACCGGTTTCTCGGCGCGATCGGACAGCTGCGCGAACTCCATCAGCTCGACGGCTTTCTGCCGCACGTGCGCGCGGGAAAGACCGAAGTAGCGGCCGTAGACGTGAAGGTTCTGCCGGACGGTCAGCTCCACGTCGAGGTTGTCCTCCTGCGGCACCACGCCCAGGCGCGCGCGGATCCGCGGCCCGTCGACGTCCGGGTCCATGCCGAGGACGCGCAGATCGCCGTCGGTGCGCGGGGACACGCACGCGATCATCCGCATCGTCGACGACTTCCCGGCGCCGTTGGGCCCGAGGAAGCCGAACGCCTCCCCCGGCCGCACCTCGACGTCGATGCCGCGGACTGCCTCGAATTCCCCGAACCGTTTGACCAGCGCCTTCGCTTGCACGAGCGCTGGTTCCGATGCCGACTCTCCCACGAGAAACGACGCTAGAGGGAGGGACCGACAATTCTCGACCCGTTTCCTCAGCCGCCGGGCGGCTCAAGCGCACCGACGGCCCGCCACAACGTTTCCCGGCACCGGTCCACCTCCTCGCGCCCGACCTCGTCGGCCACCCGGGACTCCAGCACGCGAACAGCTTCCGCCGCCGCTTCCGCCAGCTCCCGGCCCGCCCCGGTGAAATCGACGAGTTTCGCGCGGGCGTCGGCGGGATCGTCGCGCCGAGCGAGATAGCCCCACGCGACCAGTTCGTCGATCACCGGCCCGGTCGTCTGCTTGGTCGTCCCGAGAAGCCGGGCGACGGCGACCGCTCGCGCCGGGCCGTTCTCCAGCGACGCGAATACCCGCAGGTGGACCGCGCGGATCCGGGCGTCCCGCTGCTGCACCTCGGCGAGAACGCCGGCGGTCACCGCCTGGGCGAGCCGCCGGGCCAGCGCGCCGAGCCGCGACGAGCCGGTCAGCGCGACGAGGGCGGGTGGCTCCTGCGGCGTGCTTCTTGACACACCCGTCAGGCTACCTTACTTTTTTGGTCAGGTTACCTGACTTTTTGGAGGCCTGGCCGTGCTGCTCTCCCCCACGTCTTCGCAGGCCCGTTCCCGGTTGCTCGGCTCGATCCTCGCCTTGTCGGCGGTGACCCACGTGAGTCAGCTGGCCGTCTACGGAACCGGTTCGGACACGGTCGGGTCGGCGGCCTTCGGGGTCCTCTACGCGGCGATCGCGGCCGGGGTGTTCCGGCAGGCGCGGCCGGCGTTCCTCGCGGCCGCGGTCTTCCCGGCGATCGGCGGGCTGCTCGGGCTGTACCGGCTGATCGCCGTCCATCCCAACCCGTTCAGCGTGTTCCACCCGATCCTCGACGTCGTGATCGTCCCGCTCGCGATCAGCCTTTGGCGCGGCACGGCGCGGAAGGGCGGGGCGGCCCGCAGACCGCCCCGCCCGCGCTAAATCAGCGCACGGTCACCGGAACCGAACGGGTCACCCCGTTCACCGTCACCGAGATTTCCGCCGTCCCCGGCCGCAGTCCCCGCACCGACCCGGTCGCCGGGTCGAGCGAAACCACGTCCCACGGGGCAGGCGGCCAGCTGCCGATGTGCACCCCGCGACCGCCCCACACGGCGCTCACCGGATACGCCACCGGAATCGAGCGGCCCTCCTGCGTGACCGCGGCGGTCACCTTCCCGGTGCCGCCCCACGGCAGGGTGCCCGGGCCGGTCACCGTCAGCGCGTCGACGTTCGGGCGCGTCTCGAAGCGCACTGGCTGGCTGCGGTCCGAAGGGTCGACCTGAACCAGGGTCCAGCCGACGAAACCGCCGTCGCCGGGAGCCGCGGCTGGGGTCTTGCCCGAGTTGCCGTTCACCAGGTACGGCACGCCGTCCGTGCGCGACAGGCCGAACACGCCCGCGTGCGAAGCCAGCGAAGCCGCCGGTTTGCCGGACTTTTCCTCGAAACCGGTCAGCCACGTCTGCAGCAGCGCGGCCTCTTTCCGGTCGCCCAGCTGCGAATTGCCGGTCGGGCTCGGGTCCTTCACCGGGTGGTGCATCGCGACGACCACACCGCGCACCGAACGATCCTGCGCGGCATTGTCGAGCGCTTCGCGCATCATGCGGACCTGGTCGAACCCGCCGGCGCGCAGCGAGCCGCGCGAGGAGTCCATCAGGATCAGCCGTACGCCGTGCACATCGACCACCCGGTGCGTTTCCCCGAACGCGGCCTGGAAGTTCTTCAGCCCGTCGCCTGCCTCGGCTTCGTGGTTGCCGGGGACGTAATACCAGGGGACGCGGCCGTCGAGCTCTTCCGTGATGATCTTGCGGGCCAGGACGAAGTCCGGTGCGGTGCCGCGATCGACGAAGTCGCCGTTGATCAGGACCAGGTCCGGTTTCGCCGCGACAGCCTCGCGCAGCGCCCGGCGCGCCTGGGCGACGAGCGGGCCGTCCGGCGCGTCGGCGGTGAACTGGGCGTCGCTGACCACCGCGATCTTCAGGCCGCCCTTGCCGAGCGTGCCGTTGGTGACGAGCGCCGGGTCCGGGACAGCCGGATCGTGCGGCACGTTCGTGGTCGGCGCGACCTCGAAGGTGAGGTCGTTGAAGACCAGCTTGCCCTCGTATTGCTTGCCTGCCGCCGTTTCCACGGCGTAGAAGCGGGTGAACCGTTGCCCGTCCGGCAGTCCGGCGGGAACCGCGGCGGTCACGTATCGCCAGCCGGTCCAGTTGACGCTCAACGAAAGGTCCACAATGGACGCGGTGTTGGCGCCGTCGCGGAGTTCCGCCCGGATCCAGGCGCCCTTGCCGTCGCCGTTGATCCACATGCCGATCTTCTGCGTGCCGGCCGGGACCGGGATCGGGTTGGCGGCGTTGACATACGCGGCGCGGGTGGCGGTGGTGCCAGTGAGCCGGTAGTCGAGCGCCAGGCCCTTGCCGCCGTTGCGCCCGTCCGCGGACGACAACGCGGCGCCGACCACCGCCGGGTACACGGTGGCGGACCAGCCTTCCGCGCCGGCCAGCGGAGCCGCGACCTTGGCTTCGGTGCCCACCGAAGCCGCCAGGTGCATGGTCTTCCCGCCTGCGTGCACGGTGATCGCGGTGGCCCCGGACGCGGTCTTCGCGGACACCGCGAACCCCTTGCCCGACGGCTCGATCTTCACCACGGCGGGGTCGTACTCCAGCTTCACGTCCGACGGTTCGATCCAGGTGCCGTAACCGTCCGCGTCGTAGCCGTAGACCTGGAACTCGCCGCGCGCGTCAGCACCGGAAAGCGCGACCTGCTTCGTGCTCGCGCCGAGGCGGACCGGCTTGCCCAGCACGGTCAGCTTCGTGCGGCCGTTCACGAAGTTCTGGTGCGCGGTGACAGTGACGTCGGCGCGCGCGTCCGGATGCAGAAAGTCGGGCTGCGCGGTGAAGACGTTCTTCGTGACAGTGCCGCGGAACGGGTTCGACGTGGTCCAGAACGGCTTAGAAGCCACCGCGGCACCGGTCTCGTCGTGTCCGTTCGGCACAAGCGCGCGGCTCAGGCCGGACAGCACGCGGGTCGAGTTGTCGCTTTCCTGCGCGGGGGCGGGCGCGAAGCCGGTCAGCCGGCCGCTGCCGGGCACGGTCGCGACGCCGATGCCGTTGGGCACCAAGCGTTCCCCACCGTCCGAAGGCGAGTTCCGCACCGCCGGAGCGGCCTCTCCTTCGCCGCGCGCGAGAAGCGTCGAAGAGCCGCCGCCGTCGAGGTTGATCGCGTCGTTGGCTCCGAGCCGCTGCAACTGCCGAGCCATTTCCAGCTCGGTCATGCCGCGGCTGTCGGCTTGCCGACCGTCGACCGTGACGAGCCACATCCGCTTGCCGTCAGCGGAAAAACCGACGCCGGTACGCGGCGCGAGGGTAACGTCGTCGAGTTGCTGAAGCTGGCCGTCCTTCAGCAGCGTCTTGTTCCCGCCGACCGCGACCGCGATCTTGCCCGCGTCGGTCCGCGGCGCGTACGAAACGCCGACGCGGTCGCCGATCTTCAGCGCCGACAACGCATCCGCGCCAGCTTCACGGCCGAGCAGCAGCGTGCTGCCAGCCGGAATCGGGCCGTCAGCGGGCTTCGGACGCACCTGCGTCACGGCACCGTCGCGGATCTCGACCTCGGCGACGCGCTGCGCACCGGCAACCGACGTCGCGCGCGCCGAAGCGCCCCAGAGCGGCGTGTAGACGCCGAGAGCGTCCTTCGCGAGCACCGGGCTGTTGAAGTTCGTGGCCGGGGCAGCTTGCCCGTTCGGCAACGTGACCGACGCTTCGAGGAAGATGTCGGCGAGCTTCGCGCGACCCTGGTCGGTGATCGCGGCGGTGGTGTTGTGGCCGGACGCGGGCGCGTTGTGCAGCTCGCCCTTGTCGATGCCGACACCGAGCGGCGCGCCGGACGCGTTGATGTCGAAGAAATCGCCGTTGACACCCGCGACCGCGCCGGCGCGAGCGACCTGCTGGGACAGCGGGGTGCGCGCGGAAACGGTGCCCGGGCTGAGGTAAGTCGGCTTCAGGACCTTGCTGGTGAGGTCGACGCTCAGCGCGTCGCCGCGGATCCAGCCCTTCGGGTCGAAGCGGTCGAACTGGGTGAGGTTCAGACCAGGCGCGACCGCGTTGGTGGCGCTGCTGGTCTCGAGGCCGTCGTCGGCTCCGGGCGCCGCGGCGACGGCCGGGGCCTCCCGGGCCGAAGAGAAGGCGGGTGCGCTCTCGACCGGCGGCGGGCCGAGCGGAGCGGAGAGCGGGTCGGCAGTGGCAGGCGTGGCCAGCGTCAGCACCAGGAGGGCGCTGAGCAGCACGGATCTTGATCTTTTCACCAGGTACCCCACGATCGCGAAAATGGCTCAGGTCAGCCAAATCCATCGGCGCGACCGCCGGAAGTCCCTGCGGTGAACGGGACCTGAATGGCGCAGGATTATCCGCTCAGGGTGTCATGCGAGCGGCGAGAAACTCCTTCGCGACGCCTTCGTCGCCAGCGATCTCCGGCTGGGCGTCGGTGCGGTTCCACAGCAGCAACAGCAAATCCCGCGCGGGCGCCGCGACCGTGGCGACCGCTTCGCCCTCGCCGAGCTCGGGCGGTTCGCCGGGCACGACGGTCCACGAATGCCCGGTGTCGGTGGCGTGCAAGGCGATCGGTGCGGCCAGCGGGACCTTGTGCTTCCAGCGCGCGACGCGCGGCAGCATCGTGCCGAGAACCTCGAGGACGCCATCGGCGGCGATGAGCGGATCAAGCTGCGCCGCCCGGCCTCGTGCACCGAACAGATCGACCAGATGCACGGCAGTTTCGTGCACCTGGCGGCGGAACCAGAACCCCTTCGCCTTCTCCGCGGCGCCGAAAACCCAGCACGAGTCGGCGGGATCGGCCGCTTCGAGCGCGTCGAGCAGTTCGGCGGCGCTTTCGGCGTACCAGGGTGCGAGGTCGCCGCTCGGCGAGACGTCGAAGTCCTGGTCGCTCAGTTCGCCGGTGCGGACGATCCCGGCGGCCCACCGGTGCACGTTGCCGAGGTGCGTGACGAGGTCGCGTTTGGTCCAGTCGCCGCAGTACGGGACCGGATTGCCGAGGTCGCCCGAGGCTTCGGCGGCGAAGGCCCCGGTAAGCGAACGGAGGTGCGGCAGGTATTCGCGGGGCGGCAGCGGCAAGACAGTCACCGGTGGAGGTTAACCGATGCGCTGGGTTCCGAGCACCGACAATAACCGCAGCGCCTCCTCCCCCGGCGAGCCCGGCGCGGCGGTGTACAGCACGACCTCCTGGTCCCGGTCGGCAATGGCGAGCACGTCGCAGTCCACGGTCACGGTCCCGACGGCCGGATGCTCGAACGTCTTGCTGAACGTCGATTCCGCCACGACGTCGTGCGCCGCCCACAACGCGGCGAACCGCTCGCTCCCCGCGAGCAAGTCCGCGACCAGGGTGCGCACCTCGGGGTCGTCCGGGTACTTCGCCGCGGTCACCCGCAGCCGGTTGGCCATCGCGCGGGCGAACGCCTCGGCTTCGACCAAGCCGTACAGGCGCGATCGTCCGCGATCGAGGAAGACCCGGCGCGGCAAGCTGCGTTCTTCCCGGGACAGCGCGGAGAAGTCCTCCAGCAGCGCGGCGGCGAGCGGATTCCAGGCGAGCACCTCGTAGGTCGCCGAGAACACGACCCCGGCCGTCTGCGGCAACCGGTCCAGCAGGTCGAGGATGGTCTGCCGGACCTCCCGCGACGGCCCGCGCGCGGGTCGCCGCGCACCGGCGAGTTCGTGGAGGTGGTCGCGTTCGACGTCCGAGAGCCGCAACGCGCGGGTCAGCCCGGCCAGCACCTCGTTCGACGGGTTCGGGCCGCGAGCCTGTTCGAGCCGCGTGTAGTACTCGACCGAGATGAACGCCAGCCGCGCGACTTCCTCGCGCCGCAGCCCTGGCGTGCGGCGCCGTCTGCCCGCGGGCAAGCCCACGTCGGCCGGGGCGATGCGCTCACGCCTGCTTCGCAGGAAGCCCGCCAGTTCCGTTCGGTCCACCTGTCCAGTCTGCGGAGTCCGGACGGGCTCAGCCAGGTACATCCGGTGCCTGGCTGTCCGGGTTTGCCGGAGAAACCCTCGAAGCCATGACCGAAACACGAACGAACAGCCTGCTCGGCGGCAAGATCGCTTTCATCACCGGTGCCGGGCGCGGGATCGGCGCGGCGGCGGCCCGGTTGTTCGCCGCGGAGGGCGCGAAGGTCGTCTTGGCCGCGCGGACCGAAACGCAGTTGAAGGCGGTCGCCGAACAAGTGCGCGCGGACGGCGGCGTCGCGGATTACGTGCGGTGCGATCTCGCTGACCCGGCAAGCGTGCAGGCCGCGATCGACCGGGTGCTGGAGCTGCACGGACGGTTGGACCTCGCGTTCAACAACGCCGCGGCCGTCACCCCGCCGGGTCCGCTGGACGAGGTGCCGCTGGCCGACTTCGACCGGCTGTACCAGGTGAACCTGCGCGGACCGTGGCTGGCGATGGCCGCCGAGGTGAAGGCGATGCGGGCCAGCGGCGGCGGGGCCATCGTGAACACGTCGAGCGTCGGCAGTTTCGGCGCGAATCCTGCGCTGCCCGTTTACGGCGCCGCGAAACGCGCGCTGAACAGCCTGACCGAATCGGCGGCGGTCACGTATGGGCCGGAGGGGATCCGGGTGAACGCGATCGCGCCCGGCACGACGATGACCGAGATGATCCAGCAGCGGGAGGCAGACTCGCCGGGTGTCGTCGCCCGGCTCGTCGCAGCCAATCCCCTTGGCCGCGCGGCTGATCCCGCCGAAATAGCCGAAGCCGCGGCGTGGCTGCTGAGCGACCGGGCTTCTTACGTGACCGGCGCCGTCCTGCGCGTCGACGGCGGCACCGGGGTCTAGAAAGCACGAACGCCGGGCGGGAACCGCAGTCCCTGCCCGGCGTTCGCGGGGTCTAGCTCCGGATCACAGGTCCGGGAACCACAGCTTCAGCTCGCGCTCGGCCGATTCCGGCGAGTCCGAGCCGTGCACCAGGTTGTACTGGGTCTCCAGCGCGAAGTCGCCGCGCAGGGTGCCCGGGGTGGCCTTCTCGACCGGGTCGGTGCCGCCGGCCAGCTGGCGGAACGCGGCGATCGCGCGCGGGCCCTCGACGGCCAGCGCGACGAGCGGGCCGGACGTGATGAACTCCAGCAGGTCGCCGAAGAACGGGCGCTCCTTGTGCTCCGCGTAGTGCTCCTCGGCCACGGAGCGCTCGACGGTGCGCAGTTCCAGCGCGGCCAGCTTCAGGCCCTTGCGCTCGATGCGCGAAACGACCTCGCCGACGAGGCCGCGCGCGACGCCATCGGGCTTGACGAGGACCAGCGTGCGTTCAGTCACGACGGTATTTCTCCTTGTGCGGATTCGTGTTATTCGGAGCGGAGCCTATCCGACGCCCCGGCCGGGCCGGTCAGCGACGCTGGGGCTGCAGCGTCTTCGACCACAGCGAGGCCCCGGTCGCGTCGCGCAGGTCGACTGTCAGGGCACCGCTGGCACCGTCCACATTCAACTCCCCGAAGTGCTGGAATCCTTGCACCGGCGAGGAATTCTGCGTCTGCGGGGCGTGCACGAACACCGCTTCCGGACCGAAGGTCGGGTCGAGTTTGTTCGGACCGAACGCGCCGGCGTTGAGCGGGCCGGACACGAACTCCCAGAACGGGTCGAAGTCCTGGAACGCGGCGCGCTCGGGCGAATAATGGTGCGCGGCGGTGTAGTGCACGTCGGCGGTCAGCCACACGACATTGCGCACGCGCTGGCGTGAGATCTGGTTCAGCACCCAGGCCAGTTCGGTCTCGCGGCCGCCGGGCGCGCCGGGCAGGCCGTTGGCGACCGCCTCGATGTCCTTGCCGTCCGGCACGACCAGGCCGATCGGCATGTCCGCCTGGACGATCTTCCAGGTCGCGGTGCTGCGCCGGAGCGCGTCGGCCAGCCAGCGGGCCTGCGCGTCGCCGAGGATGTGGCCGGGCTTGGTCTGGTCGGAGGTGTTGGCGTCGCGGTAGGTGCGCATGTCGAGGACGAACACCTCGACCCGGCTGCCGTAGCGGAAGTTCCGGTACACCCGGCCGTCGACGGCCTGGCGGCTGTCGATCGGATGCCATTCGTGGAACGCCTGGAACGCGCGCCGGGCGAGGACGTCGGCGCGCTTTTCGGTGTATTCGGGGCGGTCGTTGAGGATTTCGCCCGGATACCAGTTGTTGACTACTTCATGATCATCCCACTGGACATAGGCGGGAACCTCCGCGGCGAACCGGCGGAAGTTGGCGTCCAGCCGGTTGTAAGCGTGCTGTCCGCGGTACTCGTCGAGCGTCTCGGCGACCTTCGACTTCTCCGGCGTCACGATGTTGTGCCAGGTCCCGCCGCCGCCGGGGAGCGTGACGGTTTCGGTGAGCGGCCCGTCGGCGTACACCGTGTCGCCGCTGTGCAGGAAGAGGTCCGGACGGCGGTCGGCCATCGCGGAGAAGATCGTCATGCCGCCGAGCGCCGGATTGATCCCGTAGTTCTGGCCGACGACGTCGCCGCTCCACAGGATCCGCGTGTTCGCGCGGCCGATCGGCGCGGTGGCGAACCGGCCGGCGACCGGTTCGCTCGCGCTGCGGCCGTCGAGGTCGACGGCGGTGACGCGGTAGTGGTATTCGGTGCCGGGAGCCAGCCCGGCGACGCGCACCTTGCCGGTGCCGCCGGTGGCGGGCGTGACGAACGGGCCGGGCACCCGGCGGGCGTGCCGGAACGACGGGTCGCGCGCGACCTCGACCATCAGCCGCGCCGGGCGGTCGGCCTTCGACCACACGATGCCGGAGCCGGCGGTCACGTCCCCGGACGCGACGCCGTGGGCGAGCACCGGACGGTCGCGGCGGACGAGCGGGGCGGCCGAGGCGGAGCCGGGCAGCAGCAGCCCGCCTGCCGCGGCGAGCGCGGGCACGGCGATTCCGGCTTTGAGCACGGAGCGCCGCGATGGGGTCGTTTCGGTCATGGCGGTCGTTCTATCCGGCGACCACGGCCAAGCGGCCAACTCAGGCTGACCGACGGGTGAACGGCTCACTCGTCAGGAGGAAGCTCACAGCCGGTCGTCACGCTCGGTGCGCTTCCCGAACCATCTCGTGCTCGCACTCGCCCGGTTCGGACAGCGGACGCTCCACAAACCCGTGCCGTTGGTACAGCGCCAGCGCGTACTCGTTGCCGCCCGCGACCCGCAACGCCAACTCGCCCGCCCCGCGCCCTTCGCTCCAGCGCACGACCGCTCGGACGAGCGCGTCCCCGACTCCCCTGCCGCGCGCGGACGGAGCGACCCACATCGACATCAGTTCCGCTTTGTCGCCGCGCTCGGAAAGGTGCCCGCTGACCATTCCCGCCGGAATGCCGTCGAGGTCGGCCAAGACGTTGAGCGACACGTCGCGCAACCGGGCCCGCCAGCGCGCTTCGGCGTCGCCTTCGCCTTGCCAGTCCGCGAGTTTCGAGCTGAACGCCTCCGGGTCCTCGCGCAGCGCCGCCAGCCGGAGGTCGCGCCACTCCGCCCAGTTGTCCACGCTCAGCTCGCGCACCACGATCACACTTGCACCGTCGCCGTGGCGGCCCGGCCGTTACATCGGAATAGGGTGAAACCATGCGCATCGACCGGCTCGACCACCTCGTCCTCACCGTCGCCGACCTCGGTGCGACGGTGGATTTCTACACGCGCGTGCTCGGCATGACCGAGGTGACGTTCGGAGCCGGGCGCAAGGCGCTGACGTTCGGAGCCAGCAAGATCAACCTGCACGAAGCGGGGCACGAGTTCGAACCCAAGGCGGAACGGCCGACGCCCGGCAGCGCGGACCTGTGCCTGATCACGAGCGATTCGCTGGAGCAGGTAGTGGAAGACCTGGCCGCGCACGGGGTGCCGGTCGAGGAGGGACCGGTGGACCGCACGGGCGCGACCGGGCCGATCCGCAGTGTGTATTTCCGCGACCCGGACCGGAACCTGATCGAGGTCAGCGTCTACCGCTGAGCCGCACCTCGCGGGAGTACACCGGCGCGGCACCGGGTTCCGGAAAGCATTCCAGGAGGAGATCGCCGCGCAGGTCGTCGAGCTCGTGCGGCGCTTCCTCGAGCAGGGCGTCGGCCCACGCTTCGAGCGATCCGTTCTTCAACGCGTCGTTCGGGACCTGGCTGAATTCGCCCGGTCCCATCGGCGTCCAGCCCGGTTCGCCGTCCGCGCGGAACGACAGCCGCCACCAATACGGCTGCCAGTAGCGAGCGCTCAAGCCTGCGGCTGCTGCTGACTCGGCAGCGTCCCCGCCGCCATCCGGCGCGCGACGTCGCGGCGCAGCCACAGGAACCACACGAACGCGGCCAAGAAGATGATCCCGATGATCGCGATCGCCGGTTGCGTGACGCCGATCCCGATGATCGCCAACTGCAGCAGCAGGATGACCGGCACCGCCCAGACGTGCTTGAGCATCCCGCACAGCATGATCAGCACCACGGCCAGCGCGATAACCGTCCAGCCGGTGAAGCTGGTGATGCCGCCGCCGAGTTTCGCGACGACCGGCAGCGCTAGTGCCACCGTGATGGCTTCCATGATCAGCGTGCCCGCCATGACGCCGCGGAAGCCCTTCATCGGGTCCTTCGCGGGCGGCTTCGCCGGGGTCGTCTCGCTCATGCCGGCTCCTTCCCGAACAGCGTCCGCGCGTCGCCCGCGGTGACCACGGATCCGGTCACCAGCACGCCGCCTCCCGCGAGCGGTTCCTCCGGGTCGTCGTTCTGCTCCACGAGGCCGATCGCGGTCTCGATCGCGGTCTCCAGGTCGCCTTCGGCGAGCACGCGGTCCTCGCCGAAGATCGACGCGGCCAGCTCGGCCAGGTCCTCGACCGGCAGCGACCGCGGCGACGAACTGCGCGTGACCACGACGTCGGACACCACCGGTTCCAGCGCGTCCAGGATGCCGCGCGCGTCCTTGTCGGCCAGCACGCCGACGACCGCGACGAGGCGGCGGAAGTTGAACTCGTCGGTGATCGTCGTGGCGAGCGCCCGCGCGCCCATCGGGTTGTGCGCGGCGTCGACCATGACCGCCGGTGCGGCCCGCACGCGTTCGAGCCTGCCGGGGTTCTCGACCTCGGCGAACGCCTCGCGCACCGCCTCCACCACGAGCTGTTTGTCTTTGCCCGCCCCGAAAAACGCCTCGACCGCGGCCAGCGCGAGCGCCGCGTTCGCCGCCTGATGCGCACCGTGCAGCGGCAGGAAGATCTCGTCGTACACGCCGCCGAGGCCCTGCAGCTTCAGCATCTGCCCGCCGACCGCGACCTCGCGTTCGAGCACGCCGAACTCGCTGCCCGCGCGCGCCACCGCGGCGTCGACCTCGACCGTGCGCTTCAGCAGGACGTTCAGCACCTCGGGGTCCTGCTCGCCGATCACCGCGACCGACCCGGGCTTGATGATCCCGGCCTTCTCCGCGGCCGCGTCGACCGGCGTCGGGCCGAGGTACTCGGTGTGGTCCAGCCCGATCGGCGTGATGACCGCGACCTGCGCGTCGGCCACGTTCGTCGCGTCCCACGCGCCGCCCATGCCCGCCTCGATCACCGCGGCCTCGACCGGAGCGTCGGAGAACGCCGCGAACGCCATCCCGGTGAGCACCTCGAACTTGCTCATCGGCACGCCGTCCTCGCTCGCGCCGTCCACCATCGCCACGTACGGCGCGATGTCCTGGTACAGCTCGGCGTAGCGGGCGGCGGAGATCGGACGGCCGTCGAGCGCGATCCGCTCGGTGACGAGCTGCAGGTGCGGGCTCGTGTAGCGACCGGAGCGCAGGCCCATGCGCGTCAGCAGCGAATCGACCATCCGGGCGACCGAGCCCTTGCCGTTCGTGCCCGCGATGTGCACCACCGGGTAGCCCTGGTTGGGCTCGCCGAGCAGCGTCATCAGCGCCTGGATGCGGGCAAGCGACGGTTCGAGCTTCGTCTCCGGCCAGCGCTGGTTCAGCTCGGCCTCGGCGGCCATCAGGTCGCGGCGGGCCTCCGGGCCGTTCTCGTCGCCGAACTCGGCCGGCGCGCCTTCGTCGTCGAGTTCGTGCAGCTCAGTGCCCTCTTCGGCGTGCAGATCGGGAACCGGGCCGAGCGCCAGGTTGTCGCCGAGCTGGCCGATGCCGCCGATCCCGCCGCGCGACCCGCCGCCGACGGTGTAGGCCGCGTCCGGCGCGTCGAGGTCGGGCTCCAGCTCGTTCCCGGCGTCGTACTCGTCTTCGCTGTGCGCGAGCGCGCCCAGTTCGTCGACCCCCGCGAAACTGTCCGGATCGGCGAGATCCGGCCGCCGGGTCTCCTCGGGCTCCTCACCGCGCGGCACTCGTGCACTCCTTGAAGTCGCTGTCCCGGCGCGGTCGCGCGACCGGGAAGACCAGGCGAAAGGTTCGGCCCGGCACACCCTCGAGCGTACCCGGGGCCGCCTCGCGCCCAGCGGCCCCGGGGCTTCGGCGTGATCACGCCCGCGGCGAGCCGTGGCAAGGTCGGGCGCATGCCCTTCGACCACAACCACCACTATCACCCGACGCTGCTCCGGCTCCTGCCGCCAGGCCCCGGCCGAGCCCTCGACGTGGGCTGCGGCGACGGCCGGTTCGCCCGCAAGCTGGCCGCCGCCGGGATGACCGTCGAAGGCATCGACACGTCGGACGAAATGATCACGCGCGCGAGCGCCGCCGGTTCGCCAGGACCGGGCACTATCGAATACCGCCGCGCCGACGTGACCACCGAACCGCTGGAACCCGAGTCCTACGCCTTCATCTCCTGCCTCGCGTCGCTGCACCACGTCCCGTTCGAAACCGTCACGAGACTCCGCGACGCCCTAGCTCCCGGCGGCGTCCTCGCGGTGCTCGGCTGCGCTCGACCGAGCCGGCCAAGCGACTACGCACGCGAACTCGTCGCCGCCCCCGCGAACATCTTGGCCCGCTTGATCGTCTTCGCCGGAGACCAGCTCAACGGCGGTGCGGACCCAGTCGCCAAGGCTCCGGTCCACATGAAATTCCCTCCGCTGAACGACGTCCGCCGGGACGCCGCGCGCCTGCTCCCCGGCAGCACCGTCCGCCCGCTCGTGTTCTGGCGGCACCTGCTGACCTGGCGGAAACCCACAGATCACCCCGCAGCCGGGTGAAACCCCGCCCCGACCACCCGATCGGCGGAGAGCGCTCGGGCCCCGCTTGCCGAAAGGTAAAGCGAGTCGTACCGCTCGGGAGGACGGGGTTCGCATGCGCATCATCCGGATAGTGCTGGCCGCACTCGCGGCGGTCACCATGCTTCTGTCGACGGCGGCGGCCGCGAGCGCCGCGCCCCGGCACTACCGCCACTATGTCGCCCTGGGCGACTCGTACACGTCAGGGCCGCTCATCCCGCTGCCCCGGCTGGATCCGCTGGGCTGCTTCCGCTCGACGTCCAACTACCCGTCGATGGTGGCGGATTCCCTGGACGTAGACCGCTTCACCGACGTCAGCTGCGGTGGCGCGGACACGTCGAACATGACCGCCCCGCAAAACGTGCCGCTGGGCCAGAACGCCCCGCAGCTCTCCGCGCTGCGCCCAGACACCGACCTGGTCACCCTCGGCATCGGCGGCAATGACTCGGGCCTGTTCGGCAAGCTGGTCGACACCTGCCCAACGCTGCGCGACTCGGACCCGACCGGAAATCCGTGCCAGCGGCATTACACCGTCGACGGCGTAGACACCATCAAGGCGCTGCTCCCCAAGACGCAAGCGGCCATCCAGCAGGTCCTGGCCGGAATCCACGAACGCTCGCCCCACGCGAAGGTGCTGGCCATCGGCTACCCCCGAATCGCCCCCGCAGAAGGCTACTGCCCCGACGTCCTGCCCTTCGCGAACGGCGACTACGCCTGGCTCTCCAGCGTAGAAGAGGCTCTGAACAACGCCGTAAGCAACGCAGCAGCCGCAGACGGCCAAACGTCCTATGTGGACACCTACACCCCGTCCTTCGGCCACGACGCCTGCCAACCCCAAGGCGTAGCGTGGATCAACGGCAAAGACCTGAACCTGCTGGCAGCAGCCGCCTACCACCCCCTGTACGCAGGAATGGAAGGCGAAGCAAAAGTAATCCGCCAAAAACTCCGCTGAAAACGACGTGAGGGGAACCCTAAGGGACTCAGAGTCCCCCAGGGTTCCCCTCACGGACTTTGGCCACCCCACCAACCGCCGCCGACGCACCCACCCATGGAAGCCCCCCCCCCCCCCCCCACCCCCCAAACCAGCCCCCCAGCC